>NZ_BCBP01000056.1:0-51295 GCF_001753955.1 Pseudomonas sp. NBRC 111139 | reverse complement strand
TTAACGTTTCCCGAAGCCCTGCGCGGAGCACAGGCACTTGCGCAACGCATTCCTGTTTGACCTTGAAAATGGCTAGTTCGAGTACATGAGATGAGCGCTGCATAGGGATGACCTGCTGTGTGTTAGGAAGTCCCAATTATCAATAGCTCATACTGACAGCGTAGTGTCAGTAGCAGTGATCGCTTTCCACTGGCTTGCCTGGTGCTTCATATACGCTTGGAGATCAAGGGCAGGATTGTCGGGTGATGGTTGTTGAGCAATAGCGATAGAGGCTATGCGATCGACCCGAAAATCGCGGTAAGCCGCCCTGGGACTACACCAGCTTCCAACCGTCCACTTTCCTCCTCAGTAGAAAAGGCCAAGGGGGGAAATGAGGCGTTGCGAAACTGCACCATCCAAGCTGGTATAAGTTATCGTCAGCGCCTGTGCATTTTCGATGGCATTTCGAAGGGTTGCGAGATGGCCACGCGTCGAGGAAGGAGTGGTTCCAAGCGCCCTGATTTTTGCCGTGCTGGGGTCAATCTGGTGATGGGCTATGGACGCTGAGATTTTGCTCAACAACATCCTTGCAGCAGCACTTAGATCGTTATCGGCGGAAGCTGAAAGCATTTCCATCCCGAGCATCAATGTATCCAGTTCGAGCCTGTTCAACGTTAATGGCGGCATCTCGAAGTCGGCATCCAAGGCATACCCCACGCCGGCGGTACCATAGATTGGGATTCCACTGAAGGAAAGATCGTCGATGTATCGATAGATTGAGCGAACGGAAACGCCAATTCGGCTAGCCAGTCGTTCAGCAGAGATTGGCTGATGGACGCGAATCAGATTTACCAATTGAAATAAGCGATCAGCTTTACGCACTAGGTGTGCCCAACTGAGAGTCCTTTGCAAGCTCGATGGCCGCGTTAATGGCGGCCCGAGCTTGGGGGCTATTCTTCCAGCAACTCGATCCCACTGCTGCCGATGCCTGAGCCAGGATGTCACAAGCATTCGCTTTGCTGAGCACAGCCAGCGAGTCAATGCCCATCTGCTCAAGGCGAGCGATAACGGCCGGCCCTACGCCCTTTAGGGCCAACAAGGCATTATGTTCCGTCAGTGGAAATGGCATCCGTAAACTCCTGTTATCGGCCAATGAAACAACCGGAGTTTGCCCGACGGGACAGGGCATCTCAATAGATGGACTCCATCGCCCTCAGCGTAAGCATCAGGACGGTGCGCGCGTCAGGTTTGGGCCAATTTTGGGCCACAGCCCACCTTTGCTCGGGTGGAGCACAAAGGGTCTGACCGGGTATGGGGTTTTGGACGCCATACGCCGGAGCGTGGCCATCCGCTAGGCTAGGTTGTCCATCCGCCGGTAGTTCATGGCGCTCGCCTGGCGGAACACCGTAGCCACTTTCCTTGAGCGACCGTGCGTTGACCGCGCGGCGATTGAAGGGGGGGCTGGTGGTGCGATCACGGCTGTTAGATGAAAAAAGCAGATGTAAAAAAATGTAACATACACCTTCAGCAGTGGATTCATTGGAACAGCTGTGTATTCTGTCTCTCCAGTCAAGAATATGAGTTCTAGGTCCGTTCCATGCGTAATCGCGGCAAAATCTATTGGGAATGGGCCAATTCTGCGTTGCATTCCCGCAACTACGATGAGCGCCTTCCCTGCGGCACTTTAATCAACATCCAAGCCCGGCTCTCACTTGAAAACGCCACTCAACTTTTCTTGGGTATCTACGGGAAAAAAGGCGTGCTCTTGCTCGAAGAGGTACACCCTGACTGCCGTGGACAGAAACTGTCTGCGGCGATGACCTGGGCGCTCGAGCGTGCTCACGACTGGGTCGCCAAGGCGTTTCCTGCGCCCAAAGCACCAGGGCCAGAACCACTCCCGCGCAGAGGCTCGCGTCTTCACGGATAACGATGCAGGGAAAACGGAACGCTCGTCAGATCGCTTGAGTCGTATCTCCATCAAAAGCGCATTGAGGCGCCCAGTTGGAGAAAGTGATGAGCCTTCAGTCCACCAGTCATGACCTTTACGTGCATGCCTACCTTGGTTACCAGGCATCGATTTACGTGCTGTGGGAGTCGAGCGTCGAATTTCCCACGGGGATGTTGGTCGAGGTAGGGAAGCCGGGCGCAACGGCGCGAACCCTGCGTGTGAGTCGACCCTTCTCCTCTTCGACAGAAGCCATTCTCGAAGGGAAGGTTATGGCTGAACAGTACGTGGAAAGTCAAAAAAGCGGAGCTTGTGCTGCCAGGTGAGTTCGCCGAGGTCTGATCGGACCCACCGCAACCACGGGCAGGTCGACCACCTGCGAATCTGTGCAGCTGTTGATAACGGTATTCCCTGTTCGTCGAGTCGAGCCATTTCAACAGTAACCGCTTGCGCAAGTGCCATTGTGGACGGTGGTGTTACCAATCGTCGTGCTGCGCGGGTTCCAAGTCGACCCGGTCCCCGAGTCGAAACCCTGCACATCAGTGGTCGATGATGTTGCGCTACCGGTACTTGGGCCGGCATGGTCTACTACCGCTTCACTGAAGCGGCTCTTTCAGCTCGGCGCCTTGGTTGCGCACATTGCCAATGGCTGTGCTCACTCGATACCACTCGAAGGCCTCGGCTGGCTCACCCAGGTTCAGCACCATCTGCTCGGCCTGTTCCCCGGGCATCGCGGTTTGCATCCACTCACGCGCAAGGTCTGGGGCCAAAACCACTGGCCTGCGGTCGTGCACATCCACCATTCCGCCCTGGGCATCGGCCGTAATGATGACGAACCCATCATGCTCGCTGCCAGCGAACTGGCCGATGCTGGCGCAAAGGGAAGGGCGCCCGTCCCGGCGTCGGATGTAATACGGCTGTTTCTTCGGTCCGCCTTCATCGACCCATTCATACCAGCCGTCGATCGGCGTTATGCCTCGGTGCGGCCAGATCGCCCGGAAGAAGGGGCCGTGTGCCACCTTTTCGACCCTGGCGTTGATCGGCGCGGCACGGTCGGTCGCCCAATGCGGCCGCCAGCCCCATCTCACCAGGTCCGCCCGCGGGCCTGCTTCATCCACTCGCAGCACTGCCACCGGCGTGGTCGGCGCAACGTTGTACCGGCCAAGTGGCTGGTCGCCGACGTTGTTCCGCCAGGCCTCTGGCAGGCTCAGGGTTTCGACAAAGTCGTGTATGCCTCGGTACTGACTCAACCTTCCACACATGCGCAACCCTCCTGCCAGAGCAAGCATAGCGCTTGGGTGTATTGCCGGTGTGGATGACGCCGACGTGGTGCTGTACGCGCAGTTCTGATGGTGCCGGGCTGAATGAGCGCCCCACCTCCTTCAACACGGCGCCAAGTCTGATCTTCCAGGCGTTATAGGGTCGTTCGAGGGAACCCGAACGAAAATGCAGTACTTACCACCCTCCATCGATTCAAAGGCCACCAGCTTTTCCACCAGCGCGGCGCTCAAAACCTTGCCGGCGTTAAGCAGCAACATGCCGTTGTCGGCGTTCAGGTTGCGCGCAAGCACCATTCCCGGCGCCAGGTCACGGGTGGTACACACCTGGACTTCAGGGTCCACCAGGGTGATATCGCTGTGGAACGAGGCGCAAACCTGGACGAAATCCTCAAGGAGCGCCGGGTCATACACCCGGTCGGCGTACTTGCGCAGGTAGAGCAAGGCCTCATCGCTGTTCATCTGCCGTTCAAGAATCAAACCCCGTTGCAGCTCAACGAAGTCCACGGCCAGCTTGAGCAAGCGCGCGCCGAACGGGATAGCTTCACCTTTGAGCCGGTCCGGGAAACCGCTGCCGTCCCAGTGCTCCTGATGATGCAGGATCAGGCGCGCGGCATCTTTCATGGGCTCAAGGGTCATCAGCAGCGCTTCACTTTGGCGTGGGTAGTCGCGATAGCGGTCGCGGTCGCCGTGCATCAGCTGGTCCGATGGGGCTACGATCATGCTATCCGGCCAACTCAATTTGCCTATGTTGTACAGCGCCGCAGCCATGGCCAGATCGCGGCTTATCGCCTCGTCCAAGGCGTGGACCCGACAGTAGCAACGCACCAGTTCGATGATCTGTCGATTGGTCTGCTTGGCTGGAGGCAGCCGCAGATTAGCCAGCATCGAGAACACCTCGGTCCCGGTCACATAGCTGTGTTTCAGTTCTTCGTAGGCCAGATCGAGCATGTCAGCGGTCTGCTGCAGCTCCGCGGTACGGGCTGCAACGCGTTTCTCCAAGTCGTTATTGAGCAGTCTCAACTGGGCGTTCTGCCGACGTGCCAGCAGCTCCAGGCGTTGGCGCTCGCGTTCGGAATGCTGGTGGTCCAGGGCCTGGCGCAAGGTCATCAGCAATTCGTCGTCGTTCCAGGGCTTGCTGATGTAACGGTGGATTTGACCGTCATTCACGGCCTTGATGATTGCGCTTGGGTCGGCATAGCCGGTCAGCAAGATCCTGACGGTCGATGGGTGATGCTGATTGATCTGTGCCAACAAGGTGGCGCCGTCCATCCCGGGCATGCGCGCATCGCTCATCACCAGATCAACCGGGCCCTCGGCCATCTGCGCCAGTGCCTGCTCTCCGCTGGTCGCCAGCTTCACGTCATAGGGTTGGCTGCGCAATAGCCGACGCAGACTGTTAAGGATCGACTCCTCGTCGTCTACCAGCAACACGGTCGGCCGATAGGGTGAAATCAGGGGCGGTTGCACGTCCATGGCAGGCCTCACGTGGTCGATCGATGGAGGCACTCGAGCTCAACGAGCGCTTAGGTCAAAGGCTAGTTCATTTTTCCGTGACAGGTGCCGGGCAAGGTGTGGCGGGTGGCAGGCAAATTGTCTGGAAGGCATCTAACCTGACGGCATGGCACCACCCTTCTGTAAGTCCGTCAGCCCAGGGAAAAGGATTCTCCCGGATGTCAGCGCGCACAACCTGTCGTTATCGTTCCGCTCTTCACCTGCAGCGCTTGCGCCGTTGTCTGGGCCTGTGGGTGCTGCTCGTTCTGAGCGGAGGCAGCGGGGCGGAGCCGCTGGACGAGCCGCTCAAGCCGCTGCCTCCGATACCCACTCTGACACCTGGGCGTGTCGAGTTGGGCCGCCAGTTGTTCAACGATCCGCGGTTGTCGCGCAACGGCACACGGTCCTGCGCCAGCTGTCACCGTCTGGACAAGTACGGGGCCGATGACCGGGCGTTTTCCATGGGGGCAGATGGCCTGCCGCTTACGCTCAATACGCCAACGGTACTCAATGCCAGCCTTAATTTCCGACAGTTCTGGAATGGCCGGGTCGAGTCACTCGAGGAGCAGGGGGAGGCCGTGATCACCAGCGCTCACGAGATGGGCGGAGACTGGCGCGTGATCGAGCAGCGCATCGCCGCAGACGTGCATTACCGCCAGGCGTTCAAGGATGCCTACCCGGACGCGGTGACAAAGGACAATATCCTCAGCGCGTTGGCCGATTACCAAAGGACGCTTCTTACCCCTGGCGCACGCTTCGATCGTTACCTGCAGGGCGATACCGAGGCGCTTACCCTGGAGGAAAAATACGGCTACCAACGCTTCAAGGACTATGGCTGCATCGCCTGCCACCAAGGGGTGAATATTGGGGGCAACATGTTCCAGAAATTTGGCGTGTTCGGCGACTACATCGCGGACCGCGGCCACCCCACCGAGGCGGATCAGGGCCGCTTCAACGTGACCGGAGAGGAGGCCGACCGGGGCGTGTTCAAAGTGCCGAGCCTGCGCAATGTGGCGATGACCGCGCCCTATTTTCACGATGGCTCGGCGCCTACGCTGGAGCGTGCGATTGACGTGATGTTTCAGTATCAGCTTGGACGAATCCCAAGCGATGAGGACCGCAGGCTCATCATGCTGTTCCTCAAAACCCTTACTGCTGAAAAGGCGGGTCAGCCATGAGGGTGATTTCCCGGCGCACAAGCCTGATTCTATTCAGTGGGTTGGTCCTTGTACTGGCGTCGATGCTGCTGTACCTGTACCTGAATTCCGGGTCAGAGCAGACCCAGACCTACAACGAATCCCGAGATCTCATTCGTCAGCTCAAGCAACAGGATGCTGTGTGGGAAAACGAGGTGCTCAAGGCCCGGGTAGCCGTCTCTCATAACTATGATCCACTCGTGACCCCCCTCAAGGAGATGAAGCGGCTGTGGGCACGATTCGACAGCCGGGAAGCCGAACAAGGGCGCGTTGACGCAGACCAGTGGCGCGATGCCTATGACGGTTTTCTCTCTGCGTTTGGGGAAAAGGCTCGGCTCGTGGAGCAATTCAAATCGCACAATGCCTTGCTGCGAAATTCGTTGGCATTTCTACCCACAGCCGAGGACGGTATTCAGGCCCAGATCAACACCATGCTGGCCCCGAATCGGCCGGAGGTACACGTATTCGTTGCTGACACTTATGACCTGTTGCTAAGTGCCCTGGAGTTCGCGCAGGTTACCTCTGTGGAAAGGGCTGCCGAGATAGAGGTGGGGTTAGGTAACCTGGCTGTTAACGCGGAGAACCTGCCCAAAGAATTCCACACGCCCCTCAATTTGTTGAGTAATCACGTGGCGTTGATCCTGCGCGAGCAACCTGTCGTCAACCGCCTGCTCGAACAGATCGAGGCGATCCCGGTTGCCGAACGCCTGGATACGATCACCAGCCTCCTGGACAGGGATCAACAGCAGGTTGAAAGGATCAACCGTAAAAACCATCTCTACACGTTATGGCTATCCGGCTTGCTGATGTTCTCGGTCATTTGCCTGGCTGCGCTGCTGGTGCGCAGCTTCGCCGAGGTGAGACGGGTCAACAATGCGTTGCAAAGCGCCAATGACGTCCTGGAACAGCGGGTCGAGGATCGCACCCTGGAACTCAGAAACGCTCAGAGCGAATTGCTTAACGCGGCGCGCCAAGCAGGCATGGCGGAGATCGCTACCAATGTGTTGCACAACGTGGGCAACGTGCTCAACAGCGTGAACACATCCTCTGATCTGATCGCTCGAACGTTGCGCAGCAGCAAAACCCAGGGTTTGGGCAAGGCCATGCAACTGTTCCGCGAGCATGCCACTGACATCGGTCGGTTTCTCGACGAGGATCCCAGAGGCCGGTTGCTTCCCGGCTACCTCCACCAGCTGACCGAGGCGATCGCCGAGGAGCAGAAGGAGATGGTGATCGAGCTGGAGCGGATGAACAAGAGCATCGACCACATCAAGGAAGTGGTGGCCACCCAGCAATCCTACGCCGGGGCTAAAAATGTGCCAGTGCCGCTGTCGGTCAACGACTTGGTCGAGGACGCGCTGCGCATGAACGCAGGCGCGTTGATCCGGCATCAGGTGAGGGTAGTGCGCGACTTCGCAGATCTGCCTCTGGTGATGGGCGACCGGCATCGGCTGTTGCTGATACTGATCAACCTGATCAGCAACGCCAAGTACGCCATGTCCGGCCCCGGCAGCGACCCACGGACGATGATCCTCAGGACGCGCATCATTGAGGGGGGCTTGCTGGAAATGAGCGTGCTGGACGAAGGCGAAGGCATTGCGCCCGAAAACCTGCAGAAGATCTTTGCCCATGGCTTCACCACGCGCAAAGACGGGCATGGCTTCGGCTTGCACAGTTGCGCCTTGGCCGCCATCGAGATGAATGGTCACCTGACCGCACACAGCGACGGCCCTGGCCTGGGTGCTGTCTTTACCCTGAGGATCCCGCTGATCGCGGTGACGGAGCCTGCATGAGTGACCTGACCAATCGCCGGATCCTGCTGATTGATGACATGCCGACTATCCACGAGGATTTTCGCAAGATCCTTGCCCCGGCCAAAGCGCAGAACACAGAACTGGACGAGATGGAAGGGTTGTTGTTTGGCGAGCAGATCAAGAACGACCGACCGGTATTCGAACTCGATTCAGCCTATGGCGGTGAGGAAGGGCTCGGCCTGCTGAAGCGTGCGCTGCAGGCCAGCAAGCCTTACGCGTTAGCCTTCGTCGACATGCGTATGCCAGGTGGATGGGATGGCGCTCAAACCATTGAGCACCTGTGGGAAGAGGACCCGCTGTTGCAGGTAGTCGTCTGCACCGCCTACTCGGACTATTCCTGGGATGAGTTGCTCGACCGGCTGCAGGCCCACGATCGCCTGCTGATCCTGAAAAAACCGTTCGACAACATCGAGGTCCAGCAAATGGCCAGCACCTTGCTGACCAAGTGGGAAATGACCCAACGAGCCTCGCTGAAAATGCACCAGCTCGAACAGCGGGTCGAGCGGCGTACCCAGCAACTGACCCAAGCCAGCGAGGCGCTGCAGCAGGAGATCGAGGAGCGCAAGCAGCTGGAAAGCCAGCTGGTGCAATCGGAGAAGCTCGCCTCGTTGGGGCAGATGGCCGCCGGCGTGGCGCACGAGATCAACAATCCGATCGGTTTCGTGTCCTCCAACCTGGGCACTCTGGGAGGGTACTTTCAACAACTGTTAGCGATGCTCGACGCCTATCGCGAGGCCGAACTGATGCTCGGCGCAAACGAAACCACTGGGCGCTTGCAAAGGCTTCGTGAGCAGACTGAGCTGGAGTTCCTCATGGAAGACATCCCGATCCTCATCAAGGAGTCCAAGGACGGAATCGGTCGAGTGGCGCATATCGTCAAGGACCTCAAAGACTTCTCGCGCGTTGACAACGCTCAGCAGTGGCAGTTAGCCGATTTGCAGCAGGGCATTGACTCCACGCTCAACATCGTCGCGAGCGAGCTGAAACATAAAGCCGACGTGGTAAAACGGTACCAGCCGTTACCCCCTGTCGAATGCCTGCCGTCGCAGATCAACCAAGTGATAATGAACCTTGTGCTCAATGCCGTCCAAGCCATGGGCCCCGAGCGGGGCACCATCACATTGGGCACTGTTCATCAAGGCGGCTGGGTGTGCATCGACGTTGCGGATACAGGCGCTGGGATAGCACCGGAGAACATCAAGAAAATCTTCGATCCTTTTTTCACCACCAAGCCCGTCGGCCAAGGAACCGGGCTAGGCCTGTCCCTTTCCTACGGCATTGTAAAGAAACACGGAGGAGAGATATCTGTATCAAGCCAGGTCGGAGTGGGAACAACGTTTCGTGTACAACTGCCGGTTAAGCAGAGCGCAACGCTGTGACAGGGCACACAAGGTGGGTATACCACAACCCAACTAGGGCAGGGGGCGTGCCCCGGCGATCCCGCCAACCAGTCAATGTTTTGCGGTGGCGAGTAGCCGATAGCGTGAGAAGGGCGTGCCGTCGATATCCACCTCTGCGTCAAGGCAAAACCCCAGGCGAAGAATACCTTTGATTCGAGTTCTGGTTGATGGAAGCAATAGGGTAATGGACGCTAGCCCCATCTCCTGGAAAGCGCGCCGTACGATCTCATCGAAAATCACTCTGCCAAGCCCCCAGTAGTCTGGATGAAGCACCAAGGCAAGATCAGCGTCGCCGTCTTCCTGCTGCAGGCCACCCCAGCCGGCGAATTGACCGTCAACGAAAAAAGCCCAGGGACCATAGCCATTCAGTGCCCATTGGGCCTCTTTTTGGGCAACCCACACCTTGCATTTGCGTTCGTCAAAGTCGGGACGACCCAAGGGCATTTGGCGCAAGACATCGGGGTTGTTGTTGAGTGCGATGATGTCGGCGATGGGGGCGTCGCTCAGACGCCGGAAATGCAGCTGCATGATGTGCCTTGTCGAACGGCTTTAAACCTGATTTATAGCGCCTGCCATTGCCCCTTTTCAATCTTCAGATTCGTACCAGCTGAGACAATTCATGACATCGAAGAAACTGGGCCGAATACTCCGACGCTGAGTTCTGCGCCCTGGCCGAACGGTATTAGGCAGGATCGATGCATAGGCCGCCAATGGCGCGGCCTGAGGCCCGATTCTCGCGCTAGACCACCGCGCCAAACAAGTGCCCCACCAGTGCCGTGACGCCCATGGCCAACGCCCCCCAGAAGGTCACCCGCCAGGCGCCCGTCATGATGCTGGCCCCGCCAGCCTTGGCGGCAATAGCCCCCAATGACCCGAGAAATACCAATGACATGCCCGATATCCAGGGGCCCACGCTGTGCTCCGGTGCGACAAACGTCACCGCCAGCGGCAAGGCGGCGCCCACCACGAAGCTCGCGGCGGACGCCAGGGCGGCCTGCAACGGTTTGGCGGTGAGCGTGGCGCTGATGCCCAGTTCGTCGCGGGCGTGGGAGCCCAATGCGTCATGGGCCATCAATTGATCGGCCACTTGATGTGCCAGCTCGGGTGCTACCCCACGCTGTATGTAGATGTTGGCGAGTTCGGCGTGCTCAGCTTTCGGGTCGCTGGCCAGTTCTGCCCGTTCGCGGGACAGGTCCGCCCGCTCGGTATCGGCCTGGGAGTGCACCGAAATGTACTCGCCAGCGGCCATGGACATGGCCCCGGCCATCAGCCCCGCCATTCCGGTGACCAGCAACGTGGCGTGGCTGGCGTTGGCCGCCGCGACCCCAATCAGCAGGCTGGCGGTAGAGACAATGCCGTCGTTGGCACCCAGGACAGCGGCGCGTAGCCAGCCGATACGATCACTTCTGTGTGCCTCGGTGTGCCTGTGCATGAATTTCATTGTTTGACGCGGCTCCCTGTCATCAGGCGGTTCACGTTGCACGGGTGCCGAGCGGGCCGGCAGCCGGCGTCAGCGGGCTTCAATTTGCACCTGCAGCTGTCCGCCGACAATGGATATTTCCCTGAACTGCTCACCTTCGCGCAGCACGAACAGTGCGTCCATCCCGCGTTCCTGAGCCAGACGAGGGCCCTCGGTTTCGCCCAGGACCATCAGCGCCGTGGCCCAGGCATCGGCGAGCATGCACGAGGTCGCCACCACGGTAACGGCGGCGAGCGCGTTGCACAGTGGTGCGCCGGTGGCCGGGTTCATGGTGTGAGCATAGGACTGACCGGCTATGTCGACCCACTGCCGGTAGTCCCCGGAGGTCGCGATTGACATATCGCTAAGCGCCATGACGCCCATGACTTCCCGCACGCCCCTTTTGGGCTTTTCCAGCGCCACGACCCAGCATTGTCCGTCAGGTTTGACGCCCCGGGCGCGCATCTCGCCATCGATACCGACCAAGTACCGCGTGATACCTGAACCTTCCAGGCAGCGGGCCAGTTCATCCACGCCAAACCCTTTGGCAATCCCACTCAAGTCAAGGCTCAGCGGCACGCGCTTGCGCACCTGGTTGCGTTGTGGCTCAACCTCCAATGCGCCGCTGGCTAACAGCCGGGTGCGCGGCGCAGGGGAATCGATCACCTGCGTTGTGACCTGCCGCGCCGCTGGGCCGAAGCCCCACGCGCTCACCAGGTCACCGACAGCGATGTCGAAGGCGCCGCCGGATTGCCGGCTGACGCGCAATGCAGCAGACAGCACCGTGACCAGTTCCTTGGGCACCGATACCCATTCCTGCTCGGGGGCGGCATTGAGGCGGTTAAGGTCCGACTCGGGTTTCCAGGTGGACATTTGCTGGTCCACCCGGGCCACGGCGCGGGCCAACTGCTGGCCAAGTTCGTCGGTATCCATCCCGGCCCCGGCATAAAACAGGGCGGTGTAGCGGGTGCCCATGGTTTCGCCGTTCAGGCTATAACGCTGCAACTCAGTAGACATCTTCACGGTAGCGTCCTTGTGCCTTGAGGATCAGCACGCTGAGGTTGAGGGGCGTCAAGACTTCATCCAGGGCCTGCATCACGCCTTTGGCCATTTCGCGACTGCCACACACCAGCACTTGGGCACCTTTTTCAATCAGCCGGCGCAAGGCGAGGGCATCACTGATCAGCCGGTCTTGTACGTAGCTGCGCTCCTGGACTTGAGAAAAGGCGGCGTGCAATTGCGTCAGGCGGCGGTCCGACAAGTATTGGTTGAGCTCCGGTTCGTAGAGAAAGTCCGAGGCCGGGTTGCGCCCGCCCCAATACAGGTGCATCGGGTGTCGGGCCTTGTTGTTGCGGATAAAACCGGCCAAAGGACCAATACCGGTACCGGCGCCGATCAGAATTACCGGGTGCGTGCCCGATGCCGGACGAAATTGCGGGTTGGGCTGAATGAAGGCGTCAATCTGCGCGCCAATGTCCAGGCCGTGAAGAAACTCCGAGCACATGCCCCCGTTGTGTTTACGCACACAGATCTCCAGCACGCCGTCCTGGGCGCCACTGGCCAGCGAGTAGAAGCGCGGGATTGGGCTGCCCGGGGGCAGAATCCCGACCAGGTCGCCGGCCAGAAAATTCGGCAGTCCGCCGCGAGCGTTGAAGCGCAGGACATGGGTCGGTGCATTTACCTGTTCGCCATAGGCAATCCGCTCTGTCAGCTCCAATGAATGGGTGCGCGGCTGCTGCGGGGTGTGAACCAGCGCCAGCGCCTGCCCCAACACGTCGCCCAGCGCGTTGCCCCAACGCGCAAACGCCTGAGGGCACTGGCGGTTCACGGTCTCCAGCCCCAGCAATGGCGAGCCACCGGCCTGCAACATCGCATGCTGCACTTGATGGGCGTACCGACAGAATCGCGCAAATTGGCGGTCGCCCAGGCCCAGTACCGCAAAGGGTAGGCCGGGCTTGACGCCGGTTTTGGCCAGCCGCGCCAGGAACTGCGAAGCCGAAGCCGGCGCATCGCCGTCACCGTGGGTCGCGGTGAGGATGAACACTCGTTTGGCATTAGGGTAATCGCCCAACCAGTCATTCATCGCCGCGCTGTGCACCTGATGGCCGCTCTGGTGCAAGGCGTCATGCAAGGTTTTGGCAAAACCCCAGGTGCTGTTGTTTTCACTGCCCACCAGAATCACGCTGTCGGCGGCATGAGCAGGGCTGTTGTGGCGGAGGCGCGGGCCAGCTTTGCGGCGGCGCCACCATAACAGAATGCCGGTCACGCTCATCAACGGCACGCAGAGGGCGCAGAGCCCGAGCAGCAGGCCCAGCCACCAGAGGCCTTCGCCAGTGTGCAACTGGTAGATCAATTCATAGAGGTTGAGCATTGGGTCGTGGGCTTGATAGGACAGCAAGGCGCCGCTGGCTTGGTCCACGTAGCCATCGCCCTGTGCTGTGCGCAGGGAAAACACATCGCGAGGGTTGCCGGGGCTCGGGTAGACCAGCTCGCGCAGGTCGTTCAGGTCGGTGGCTTGCAAGGCCTGCAGTTTTGCCACCGGCAAGGCCGGGCCGGCGCTGACGTGGGCAGGGAAGGCGGGTTCAGCTTGACTGCCGTCGGCGATAAAACCAAACGTGGTGGCGGACAGGTAGGCCCCGCTCAGTGCCGACAACAACAGTCCGAGCAAGGCCAGTCGCCCGACTTCAGCATGCCAGCGCTGGCTGAAAGTGCCCCGCAGCGGCCGTAGCAGGTTGCGCCAGCCACCCAGGCGTCGGGCCAGCAATAGCGCGCCGGACACTGACAGCGCCAGCATGAGCAGGGCACCAACACCCGACACCCCATGGCCCGGCGTGCCAAGGAACAGCGAGCGGTGCAGGTCTTTCACCCAGCGGGTGAACGCGGATGGCTCGTAAGGGGCGAGCCCTTGGCCGGTCAGTGGGTCGACCTTCTCCGCCCCGGCCTTGCCGTTCTGGTTGTAGTAGACGGTCACCATGCCGGACGCTGAGCGCTGGATCTGCTCCACCCCCGTAAAGTGGTTGGCCACGCGCCCGGCAAGTTGGCCGACGTTGAGTTGCCCGGCAGAAGTGGACGTGCTGTGCAGACGCTCCAGCGCCGGCTCGACAGACAGAATCGCGCCGCTGATGGCCAATACCATGACCAACAGGGCGGCGATCAGGCCAGGAAGGGAATGGAACTGACGAAGCATGTTCAGCCTCCGGAGGTGGCGGGTGCTACAGGTCGTAAGTAAAGGCGTCGACGTAGGCATTGCCGGTCGCGGGCTTGCCTGCGCCCTTGGAGGTCAGCGGCACGCTGACATCGCCGCGGGCGTCGCGTTTGTCCTCGACGGCGCTGTCGATGCGGATCTGATACCCGGCATCAATCAGCGTGTCCGCCAGTTCTACGCTGACTTTCAGCGTGCCCCCACTGCCGACGCTGGCGCCGCTGACCCCGTCGAACTCGCTCGGGTTCATCCCGCTGCCACGGGCCCAGTCGGCCAGGTGCTTGTAATATTTGGCCTTCTTGCCGGCCACCCAGAGGGTTTTCTGGTACTGGCCATTGGCGTCGGTGACGTAGATCGCCAGGTAGGCATCATTGCCGCTGTAGTCCTTGAGCTGCGTGGTCAGGGTCACTTCACGGGCCTGGGCCAGCGCCGGTAGGGTAATGGCGCCGATGAGGCAGGTTGCTGCGATGATCTTCTTCATGAGCGTGTCCTCTTGATCGTCAGGTCGAGAGCCTGGACCTGCCGGCTGACAGCAACCTGAACGGCAGGAAAATTCATAGACAGGTGAGTTGTCATTCGGCGAGCGGGCTGCCGAGATAGTCATTGGCATCGCCGTCATTGCGCAAATGGACCTCGAGTGTCTTCAGGCGCAGCGATGCCGGGGAGTAGCTGGCTTCGATGTCATTGCCCTTGCGGTCCAGGCCCTTGAGTTCGTAACAGCCGTCGTCGACCTTTATGCGCTGCACGCGCCAGCCGTATAGCCGCTCTACCTGCTGACGCAAGGTTTCGCGAGGCTGCCAGTCGCTCACCGGGTCGCTGCAGTCGTCACCGGCCAGGGCGTAACCGCTGACCAGCAAGCCCAACAGCGTGGCATTGGCAATAAAACCGGATTTCATGACTTGTCTCCTGTCGAGGGCGGCGTCTGTGGCATAACCTAAAGTGCCTACCTGACAGCCAGCTGAATCTTCAGATTCACATCAGGCAAGGCGATTAAGGTGCTGCAAGGCAACCATCTCAGGAGATGTCAGATGCGGGTTCTATTGGTTGAGGACGCTCCAGGCCTGGGTGAAGCGGTGCGCGAACAGATTGCCGATGACGGCCACGCCGTCGATTGGGTACAGCGCCTGGACCACGCGCGCAACAGCGTCCGCACCACGCCTTATGACCTGATCTTGCTGGACCTGATGCTTCCGGACGGGCGCGGGTTGGACTTTCTGCGTCAACAACGCGCGGCAGGAGACGTGACCCCCGTGATTATCCTGACCGCCCAGGATCAGATTTCCGATCGTATCGCCGGCCTGAACGCTGGCGCCGATGACTACCTGGTCAAACCGTTCGACCTGTTTGAACTCTCGGCCCGCGTGGCAGCGGTGGGCCGCCGTTATAGCGGCAACCCCAATCCACAGATCAAACTCGGTGATTTGCAGGTCGACATGAGTGCCCGCACGGTGCAGCGGGGCAGTGCGACGGTGGACCTCACGGCGCGGGAATGGGCGCTGTTCGAAGCGTTTGTGCAGCGCCCCAGCGCACTGCTGTCAAAGTCGCAGCTCGAAGAGCGGCTGTATGCGTTCGGCGCTGAAATCGAGAGCAATACCATCGAGGTATACATCAGCCGTCTACGTAAAAAACTCGGACGCGAACTGATCGAAACCGTGCGAGGCATGGGCTACCGGTTAATGTCCGCATGAAGCCGTCTTCGAGCCTGCAGATACGTCTCGGCCTGGGGCTGACGCTTGGTATGACCATACTCTGGCTGGTAGCGACAGTGGGGGCCTGGCTCGTGGTGCGGCATGAGTTGAACGAAGCGTTCGATAGCGCCTTGGAAGAGACAGCACAACGCATCCTGCCCTTGGCTGTGCTGGAAATCAGCAATCGGGAAGAATCCCGGACTGCACAACACGTCGCGACGCTGAAGATGCACAAGGAGTACCTGACTTACCTGGTGCGCGACGCCAAGGGCAAGATCCTGATGCAATCTCACGACGCCAACCCGGAGATTTTCAACCGACAACCGTCTGAAGGCTTTTCCACTTCTGAAAAATACCGATTGTATGGCGCTAGCGCATTGCGCCAGACACTGTTCATCGAGATGGCCGAACCGCTTGGTCATCGTCGTGAAGCCGCGCGGGAGGCCTTGTTTGCGTTGTTGTTGCCTCTAATGGTGTTGATTCCTGTCAGCCTGGCGGGCACTTGGTTGTTTGTACGTTTCAGCCTGCGCAGCGTGCGGGCTTATCGTCGTGCCATTGAAACGCGCGGTGTGGGTGACTTGTCGCCGATCAAGGTGGCGCACCTGCCAGCAGAAATCGATCCGTTGGCGGAGGCGGTCAATCACCTGCTGGAGCGCTTACGCAACGCCCTTGAGGCCGAGCGCAGCTTTACCGCCAACAGCGCTCACGAGCTGCGCACACCATTGGCCTCGACCCTGGCGCAGATCCAGCGGTTACACCACGAAGCGCCGGAAGGTCCGCTGCGACTGCGTGCGCAGAAGATCGAGCAGGCGTTGCGCGAGCTTTCAAGGCTTTCAGAAAAGCTCATGCAGTTGGCCAAAGCGGAGGGCGGCGGGCTGTTGTCCGAAACGCCACAAGACCTGATTCCGTTGCTTGCCCACGGCGTCGACGAGTGGAACCAGCGCAGCGGGCAGCGCATCGAGTTGCAGTTGCCAAGTCAGGCCGGCGTGTACTCGATCATTGACCCGGACGCGTTTGGCATCCTGCTGCGCAACCTGATTGAGAATGCGCTGAAGTATGGTGCAACGGACCAACCGGTCGAAGTCAGTCTCACCGATCAGGCACAGCTGCGGGTAGTCAACAGCGGCCCGGCAGTGCCGCAGTCTGTATTAGAGCACCTGACCGAGCGTTTTGTGCGCGGTCACAGTGAGATCAGTGGTTCAGGGCTGGGCTTGGCGATTGCCAAAACCATCGTGCAGGGGGTAAACGCGCGTATGGCATTGTTCTCCCCGGCAACAGGTCGACGCGATGGGTTTGAAGTCTGCATCTGGTTACCGCTTGCCCCATCCTGAAAGACCCTGGAACTCACCACGTTCAACAGTGCTTTCCTGATACCCGAGCCTCGGCCAGGTTGAATGTAAGGAGATGAAGGCCTGCATCTAACGATCCTTGCTCAGGCAGAACGGGGATGGTCACGCGACTAAGCACTCAGCGCCCGTTTCAACACTTCGTAAATTTTGCCATCACCTGATTGGGCAACGTTGAAACGGAGGAAATCACCCGCAGCCATCGACTGGCTGAACGCATTACCAGGCGCCAGCACTATACCTTCATTCAAGCAAGCCCGAGCCAGCGTTGCTGCATCCTTGCCTTGAGGGAGTTGGCACCAGACGTACATGCCTGACTGGGGCGTTATCCAGGGCTTGATGCCAATGGCCCGAAGCCTCGCTACCGTTCTGTCCATAGCCTCGGCCAGCCTGAGGCGAACACTCTCCATGTGTTTCCGGTACCCGCTATCGGTAATCGCCAGATGGATGATGTCCGCGGCCAGGCGGCCACCCCCGAATGTGGTCGCAATCTTGAGATCGACCAGGCTCTCGATCCAGTCACTGCGAGCCGCGATGTAGCCGCATCGAATCGAAGCGGAGATGGTCTTGGAAAAGCTACCGATCTGGATGACACGAGAGAGGCCATCGAAGGCAGACAGCCGTGGCGCTGGCGCACTCTCGAAATCCCCGAAGATGTCGTCCTCTACAATCACCAGGCTGGAGTTGTCGGCCAGCTTCAGCAACCTGTGTGCCGTGACCGGAGACAGGGTAGCGCCGGTCGGGTTGTGGATGCCTGAATTGGTTATGTACAACCGGGGAGAATGCGCGAGCAGGGCAGCGCCGAATGCATCGATGTCCGGGCCCGTCGCGGTGTAGGGAACGCCTACGATGTTCACCCTGTGCGCTTTCAGCAGTGCGTGAAAATTGAAATAGCAGGGGTCGTCGACCAGCACAGTGTCCCCCGGCTCAAGCAGAAAACGGCAGATCAGGTCGATGGCGTGGGTGCCGGACTCAGTGAGCATGAGCTGTTCAAGAGGGGCTTCGACCCCGATCCCTGTCAGCTTGCGTGACAGGAACTGCCTGAGCGGCAGATGCCCAAGTGGCGAGGCGTACTCCGTCAGTTTCGACGTGTCTGAACGGGCAACGGTGCGAAGCGCCTTGCGCAAGCCGGCTTCGAACATCCAGGAGGCCGGTAGCCACCCGCACCCCGGTTTCAACGCATCGCTAGCGGTGTCTAGAGACTGGCGCGAGATCCACAGCGGGTCCACTTCACGATCAAGCCTTGGGCCGAGTTCGGTGAGCACCAGGGGTGCCACTGGCCCGGCTACGTAAAAGCCGGAGCCAGGGCGAGAGTTGAGTACACCCTCTGCCATCAACCTTTCATAGGCCTCAAGCACCGTAGAAACCGACACTTGCATGGCCTGAGCCATCGCGCGGACCGAGGGGATTCTCGCGCCCGGGGTGTAGGTTCGAGAGGCTATCCGCGACTGGATCTCACCCATGACAGTTCGAATTCGCGTTGCGCTCCGTTTCATCACACCCTCAACTGTGCTGGATAAATATGCCTAACAGTTCGGTTTAAGTGTATTGGATTGTACATGGCCTGGGCGAGCCTGTCGGTGATGTACTGAACCTTGGCTTATCGAGGACTTACCGATGGAAAAATCAGCAAGCGGATGGCTCAATGGTTTCATAGGCGTCGCCATCTTTGCAGGCTCGTTGCCGGCCACCCGAGTGGCAGTCACGGCTTTCGAACCTACGTTCCTGACCTGTGCCAGGGCAACAATTGCCGCCATGCTGGGTGCGCTTTTCCTGATCGTGCTACGGCAGCCTCGCCCCAAACGGGGGGATTTGTCGCCATTGGCCGTAACAGCGTTCGGCGTCGTTATCGGTTTCCCGCTACTGACAGCATTCGCCCTCCAGCACATCACCTCTGCTCATTCCATTGTTTTTGTCGGGCTCCTGCCATTGTGTACCGCAGTATTTGCGGTTCTGCGGGGCGGTGAGCGACCTCGGCCACTGTTCTGGTTGTGCTCGTTGACAGGTGCCGGGCTGGTCGTTGGCTATGCCTTGATGAACGGAGGCGAGGCATCGGCGGTGGGCGATCTGCTGATGTTGGCTGCGGTTGTGGTCTGTGGTTTGGGCTATGCCGAAGGGGCGCGCCTCTCGCGGACATTGGGTGGTTGGCAGGTAATCAGTTGGGCATTGCTTGTAGCGTTACCGGTCATGCTGCTGCTGACGGTGGTCAATCTTCCAGCCCCTGATGACTTTGCCAGGGTAAGTGCTCCTGCATGGCTCAGCTTTGGCTACGTTTCACTGTTCAGCATGCTGATCGGGTTTGTGTTCTGGTACCGAGGGCTCGTCCAGGGAGGGATTGCGGCTGTGGGTCAACTGCAACTCTTTCAGCCGTTCATGGGGCTTGGGCTGGCAGCGTTGCTTTTGCACGAGCATGTCAGCTGGACGATGCTTCTCGTGACGCTGGGGGCTGTCATCTGTGTTTACGGGGCCAGGAAATATGCCTAAGCACAGCGTCATGCCCAGTCAAACAGTTGGGTATAGCCCCCGCCGTCTGACCCCGGGCTGAGTTGCACAAAACACCTGATCCTTTATGTAAAAGGATCAGGTTAAACCTGAATTACAGGCCCAGTTCACTCAGACCTGGGTGATCATCCGGACGGCGACCCAGTGGCCAGTGGAACTTTCGCTCGCTTTCCTTGATGGGCATGTCGTTGATGCAGGCAAAGCGGCGATGCATCAAGCCGTCGGCTTCAAATTCCCAGTTTTCGTTGCCGTAGGAGCGGAACCAGTTGCCCGAATCGTCGTGCCACTCGTAGGCGTAACGGACGGCGATGCGGTTGTCGGTGAAGGCCCAGAGCTCTTTGATCAAGCGGTAGTCCAGTTCTTTCTTCCACTTGCGAGTGAGGAAGTCCCGAGCTTCTTCACGGTTGTTTGCAAACTCGGCACGGTTACGCCATTGGGTGTCCACCGTATAGGCCAGCGCAATCTTTTCCGGCTCACGGGTATTCCAACCATCTTCGGCAAGTCGGACCTTTTCGATGGCCGATTCGCGAGTGAAAGGAGGAAGTGGCGGACGAGCGTGTTCGTTGGACATGGTGGTGCCTCCAATCGTTTGGATGGTTCAGTTGAGTGGGTATTTCTTTAACTTAAAGCGCTTGCGCGCTGCACATCTTTGAGCAAGACCCTTGCGATTTCTCGTGCACTGTCGAGCGCGCTGTGATCACCCATGACGTGGGCCACGGTTATCGTGCCCTCTATAATCAAAAGAAGTTGCTTGGCCAAGCCAGTCGGATCGTTAACACCTAATGCGCTGGTCAGTTCTAGCGTGTAGTCCAGCAGCTTTTGTTTATGCAGTTTTGCGATCTGTCGAACAGGGTCGTCTGCGTCACCCACCTCTCCGGCGGTGTTGATAAAAGCACATCCGCGAAAACCGTCTGACGCGAACCAACTTTTGAGTGCATCAAAAATGCCAAGGATGCGCGCTTCTGGCGTTTGCGCTTTTTCGCATTCACTTCTGAACCACGTCATCCAACGTATATCGCGTGCATTGAGTGCCGCTGCTGCGACCTCGTCTTTATTCGCAAAATAGCGATAAATACTTTTACGTGCGACGCCCGAGGTCTTTACCAACAGGTCCATGCCCGTGGCGTGAATCCCGTTTTCGTAAATCAGCTTCTCGGCAGTCGCCAGGATTTTTTCGCGTGTGTCAGTCATTGGCTTATCCATGTAGCCAGAGTAGAACGATCGTTCTCCCTGGTCAAGCAGCGCTTGAAATTATTCGATTGCGTGCAGCGGGGTGCCGGCGTGCTTTCGATCAGGGCGGCTGGCTTCCCGCTGATCAGTCGCGCTCCAGTTCGGCGAAGCGGCTGGACAACCAGGCGTGCAGGTGCCTTACCGCAGGCGACAACTGCTTGCGGTGCGGGCACACCAGGCTCAAAGGCATGGTCGGCCCGGGGTAGTCCTGCAATAGCACGACAAGTCTTCCCGCCAGCACATCGTCGCTCACATCCAGCCACGACTTGTAGGTTATCCCTTCGCCGCCCACGGCCCAGCGCCGGGCAATATCGGCGTCGTCGCAGAGCAGGGCGCCACGCACCTGGACGGTCTGCGTTCCCAGTTGCCACTTGTCGTAGACCCGGCCCTGTTGCATGTACAGCAGGCACTGGTGTTCGAGCAGATCTTCGGGGGCTTGCACGGTGCCTTCCCGCGCCAGGTACTCGGGCGAGGCCACCAGTACCTTGCGGTTCCAAGGTGCCAGTGGCAGGGCTACATAGTTGGCGTCGGCGTTCAGGCCATAGCGGATGGCGATATCCACCGGATCGCGGAACAGATCGGCGATCTGGTCGGAGAGGAAGAAGCGCAGGTTCAACTGGGGATGCTCTCGGCGAAACGCCGTGAGCCAGGGCAGCAGCACGTTGCGCCCCAGATCGGAGGGCGCGGCTACCTGCAACGTTCCGCTGAGCTGGGCGCTTTCCTGACGCAGGTTGTCGCGCCCGTGCCTGAGGGCTTCCAGGGCAATCAGGGCCGAGGGCAGGTACTGCTCGCCTTCGGCTGTGAGGCGCAAGCTGCGCGTGGTGCGGGCAAACAATCGCACATCCAGCTCACGCTCCAGGCGCTTGACTGCTTCGGCCGCCTGGCCGGGTAGCAGATCGGCCTCGCGGGCCGCCGCGGTAAAGCTGCCCAGCGCGGCGCTGCGAACGAAGATGCCCAGGTCGTCGAGACGGATCATTATCACTCCTGCAATGAAAGTGTTGACGGGCAGGGCCCGTTTTTCCCGGACGCCAGGCGCGCCAGACTCAATGCCAAATCAAACCACATTCAGCAGCGAGTGCCCATGAAAGCGATCAGTTTCATCCACAAAGGTTTGCCTATCGAAGACCCTGCGTCTCTTCAAGACATCTTCATGCCCAAGCCCAGCCCTGGGCCCAGGGACCTTCTGGTCGAGGTCAACGCCGTGTCGGTCAACCCCGTCGACACCAAGGTGCGCGCTGGCACTTTCACGCGTGAGCCGAAAATACTCGGCTGGGACGCGGCCGGTATCGTCCGCGAAGTCGGGGCCCAGGTGACCCTGTTCAAGCCCGGAGACCAGGTGTACTACGCCGGCTCCATCGCCCGGCCCGGCAGCTACAGCGAATATCACCTGGTTGACGAACGTATCGTCGGGCATCAACCGCGTAGCCTGGGTGCAGCACAGGCAGCCGCGCTGCCGCTGACGGCCATCACCGCCTGGGAACTGCTGTTCGATCGCCTGGGTATCGTGGAGGGCGGCGGGGAGGGCGATGCCCTGCTGATCGTTGGCGCTGCCGGTGGCGTCGGTTCGATGCTGGTGCAGTTGGCCCGGCAACTGACCCGCCTGACGGTTATCGGCACGGCCTCCCGCGCCGAGACCAGCAACTGGGTACGCGAACTGGGCGCCCATCACGTCATCGATCACAGTGCGCCGCTGCAAGGGCAGTTGCAGGCCTTGGGGATCGAGTCAGTCAGCCATGTCGCCAGCCTTACCCATACTGATCAACACTTTGCGCAACTGGTTGAAGTGCTGCGACCACAAGGTCGCCTGGGCGTGATCGACGACCCGCAGACCCTGGACGTCATGCCGCTCAAGCGCAAGTCGCTGTCGCTGCACTGGGAGCTGATGTTCACCCGCTCGCTTTACGAAACCGACGACATGGTGCGCCAGCACGAGCTGCTCGATCGCGTGGCCGGGCTGATCGATCAAGGTATCCTGCGGACCACCTTGGGCGAGCATTTCGGCGCCATCAATGCCGCCAACATGCGCCGTGCCCATGCGCTGGTCGAGAGTGGCAAGGCGCGCGGCAAGATCGTCCTGGAAGGCTTCTGAAACCTGTTTGACCGACAACGGCGGACCGGTCGATCCGGTCTGCCAGGAGCATGCATGCTTGAACGAACCGTGTTTCTCTGCGCCGCGCAGATTCCCGGCGCTACGCCCGGTGAAACGCATGCACACATTGAAGCAGGCACTACCGTGCCTGCTCTTTGCAACTGACCAGGAGCTTGATGTGAACCGACAAGATTACCCCCTCGTTTCCCTCGCCATCCTCAAGGCCAAACCAGGCCAGGCACCAACGCTCAAAGCGGCCTTGCTGGCGTTGATCGAACCGACTCGGGCGGAGCCCGGTAACCGCGACTACATGCTGTTCGAACGTCGTGACGAGCCAGGGACGTTCTACATGCGCGAGGCGTTCGATAACCAGCAGGCCCTGGATGCGCACCTGACCACTGCTCATTTCCAGCGGTTTGCCGAGCAGGCTGAACAGCTGCTGGCAGAGCCCTTGCAACTGATCTTCCTTGACCCGGTGTCATCTGCTGTTGCGCCCTGTCCCTGAGGCAGGCCAGGCAATGCGACCCACCCTGGGGCACTGTTACCTCGACCGATGTGGATGGCTGTTCTCGAGGACGTTGGCGCCAGTTTGCGAGTAGGTCGCCATTTCACTTTCAAGGACGCCGCTGAACTTTGGTTGCCGGCTGCTTGATGCTGGGTTTTTCTGAGCGTACGGCGCGGTGTTCAAACAGACTTATCAGGGTGCCTGTAATTGCAATCAGCGCCAGCATAAATAATCCGATGTCTGAATTTTCCATGGTCTCGTCCTGCGGGTTGATGGGTGCACGTTGACACTATTTATTGGCACGGCGGGTCATGCCATACGCCGTAAAGCCACGGCCATGGCTCCGCCAAGTACCGCCATGGCCAGCAGCAGCGCGGGGAACGTCAACCACCAGGGCAGGCCGGCGGTCATCATGCTGAACTCCGACATGCCGCCGATGCTGGCGAGCAGGTTCAAGGGCAGGAACACCACATTGATCATGGTCAGGTTGCGCAGCGCGTGGTTCATGCCGTTGTTGGCCAGGTTGCCGCGGGCCTCGATCAGGTTGGTAAAGACCTGGGCATGGATCTTCGCCTGCTGGTAGCTTTGCTCGTTTTCGATGATCAGGTCATTCAGCATTTCCAGTTGTTCGGGCCCGAAGCCGTGTTTCTGACCATGGCTGCGCAGCAGGGCTAGCACGGCGCCATTGCTTTGAATGGCGTTGACGTAATACACCAGGCTTTCACTCAGGCTGTACATCTGCACCAGGTGCTGGTTGTCCATGGTCCGATCGAACTGCAGCTGGATTTCGCGGGCCACCTGCTTTACCACCCGCAGGTGGCCCAGGTAGTGATGCACGCTCTCAGCCAGCATCGCCATCAGCACATCCAGCGGGGTGCTCATGCCGGCCTGCTGGTCTACCCCGGCGAGTAGCGAGTTGGCGGCGCAGATCACCACCAGGCGCTTTTCGCTGAGTACAACGCCGAATGACGAGACATTGAATACCCGGCCATCAAAGCTTTCCGGGCGCTTCCAGATCAGGAACAGGTGATCGGGCTTGATCTCGATACGCGCCACTTCATCCGGGTCCAGGGAGGACTCCAGCGACTGGGCACTGACCCCCAGGCACTCGCACAACCGGGTTTGCTCCGCGGCGTCCGGCGCGACACACAACCAGACGCTGGCTCGTTCCTCGGGGGCCTCAAGAAGCGCACCGTCTACGGCGAGGTAGTATTCGATCATCGTTTACCAGGCCTGGCCGAGGTGTTTACGTTCAAGCCGCTGCACGAAAGCCTGCAGCACTCGCTGGTAAAGCGCGTTACCCAGCACGGCGTCTTCGGTGCCTGCATCGAGGTTGGGGTTGTCGTTGACTTCGATCACCAGTACGCGGTCGCCGGTCTGCTTCAGGTCCACACCGTACAGCCCTTGCCCGATCAGCCTGGCGGTGTCGACGGCCAGCTTTACGACTTCGGGCGGTGCCTGCTCCACCGGGACCGCGCGGCACAGGCCGTTGACTTCGCCGGCCTGGGCCTTGTGGTTGTAGATCTGCCAGTGGCCCTTGGACATGAAGTACTGGCAGGCGTACAGCGCCTCACCGTTGAGTACGCCGATACGCCAGTCGTATTCGGTGTAGCAGTACTCCTGGGCCAGCAACAGTACCGAGTGTTCGAACAACTCCTGTGCCGCCGAGGCCAGTGCCTGGGCGTCGGCGACCTTGATCACGCCTTTCGAAAAGCAGCCGTCGGGAATCTTCAACACCAGCGGAAAACCGAGGCGCCGGCCCACAAGCTCGAGTTCCTGCGGGCGGTCCTTGTACAGGATTTCCGTGGCCGGTGCGCCGAGGTTGTGGCGTTTGAGCAGATCGGCGAGATACACCTTGTTGGTGCAGCGCAGGATGGAGGAAGGGTCGTCGATCACCACCAAGCCTTCGCTTTCGGCCTTTTTGGCAAAACGGTAGGTATGGTCGTCCACCCGCGTGGTCTCCCGAATGAACAAGGCGTCAAATTCGGCCAGGCGTGCATAGTCCTTCTTTTCGATCAGCTCTACATCGATGCCCAGCTGTTTGCCGTTTTCGATGAACTGCTCCAGCGCCTCAGGATTGGAAGGTGGCAGCGCCTCGGCCGGGTCATGCAGAATCGCCAGGTCGAACCGGGCCAGGCGTTTCGAGGCGGGCTGGCGCCACGTCCGGCGGTTGAAGGCATCCAGCGCGTCGGCAAACAAGTGCTGCTGCTCATCCCGCAGTTTGTGCAGCGCGCCGGCCTTGATCCCGTCGATCTGCCAGGTGTCACGCCTGCGAAACTCCACCAGCAAGACAGGGCAGGGGAACGACTCGAACAGCTGTCGGCCGATATCCTGAAGGGGTTCAATGGCGGTCCGCCCGAAATACAAGGTGAGGGTGAAGGCTTCGGTGCTGCCATAAGGGTGATCGGCCAGGGCTCGCTCCAGCGTGCGTTCCAGGTCATCCAGCCCCACGCCATAGAGCGCCTTGCGGGTAAGCTCGCTGATGGTTCGCACCGACGGGAACACCTTGTGGCCCCGTGCCTCGGCGAGCAGCGAGCAGTAGTAGCCTTGCCCCAGATACTTGTAGCTGCGGCACAGGTTGATTACCTGCGTACGCCTCGCAACGTCGTCGCTGTGTTCAAAGTAATCCTGGGCCAGCATCAGGCTCTCGCTGGGAAAGTAGCTGGCCCAGTCTTCCTTGCGCTCCACCACGATCAACAAGCGGTTACCGGCGCTCCGCTTACTGGGTGGCTCCTCGGAGAGGGTTATTGTGGAAACGTCGGTTTTGGCCAATACTTCGGCCACGTTGGCTTGCACCGCTGACATGAGTATTCGATCCCTGTTGAAGAAGACGCCCCTTCAATAAATCACGGGTTTCCCGACCTGTCCCGGTTCGTTACTCAAACATTACGGTGTTGCCATGGCTTTTGATTTTCGCTTTGCATCGGTGGCCGATATCGATGCGCTGGTTGCCCTGGAGCAGGACTGTTTCACCCTCGACCGCCTGAGCCCGCGTAATTTCAACTGGATGGTGCGACGCGCCAATGCCTGCCTTATTGTCGCTGAACAACAGGGCCATCTGGCCGGCTATGCGCTGCTGCTGTTCCATCGCGGCACGTCACTTTCCCGTCTGTATTCAATTGCCGTAAGCCCGGCCTGGCGCGGCCATGGGTTGGGCCAGCAGTTGCTGGAGCAGGCGCAGGCAAGTGCGCTAGAGCGTAATTGCGCATGGCTGCGTCTGGAGGTGCGCGCGGACAACCCTGCGGCCATCAGCTTGTACGAAAGCAATGGCTATCAACGCTTCGCTGTGGTTGAGAACTACTACGAAGACCACAGCCAGGCGCTGCGTTTCGAGAAGCGTATCCTGCGCAGTGCTCCGCCCCCTGCACGGCAAGTGCCGTACTACGCGCAAACGACCGAGTTCACCTGCGGAGCGGCCTGCCTTTTGATGGCCATGGCTGCGGTCGAACAAGGGCGGGCCATGCACCGCAGCGAGGAAATTCAACTGTGGCGGGAAGCGACCACCATCTTCATGACGGCAGGGCACGGCGGCTGCAGCCCGCAGGGGCTTGCACTGGCGGCTTGGCGCCGCGGGTTCGAGGTGTGCATGGTGGTCAGCCAGCCTGGATCGCTGTTCCTCGATGGGGTGCGCAGCGCGCAGAAAAAAGACGTAATGCAATTGGTCGAGGATGGCTTTGCCGGGGCGTTGGCCGAAACCGACGTGCATCAGGTGCTGGCGCCCGGCCTTGATGTGCGTTCAGCGTTGCAAGCCGGGTTCAGGCCGGTGGTGCTGATTAGCAGCTACCGTTTCACCCGTCTGAAGGCCCCGCACTGGATTCTGGTCACGGGTTGCGATGACGAATTCGTGTACCTGCATGATCCTGATGTGGATCACAGCCGCCAGAAACGCATCCTGGATTGCCAGCATCTGCCCGTAAGCCATGCCGAATTTCAGCGCATGAGCAGTTTCGGCAGGCAGCGGGTAAGGGCCGCTGTGCTGTTGCGCGGGCGATAGAACGGCTGCACAGGTGAGTACGTATGGCATGGGCATTGAGTGAACGCAAGCAGTGCTCCGGATAGGGTCACATGCCGGAGCACTCTACGCTTCAAGCGTGAAGCAATGCCTCGAGCTGGCCCTTGCTGTCGAGACGTGCCAAGTCATCGAAGCCGCCGACATGCACCTGGCCAACAAATATCTGTGGGACGGTTCGGCGTTGGGATCGCTGCATCATTTCCGCCAGGTGCAGGGGTGACGCTTCAACGTTGATTTCGTCAGGGGTGATGCCCTTGCTCGACAGCAGTCGCTTGGCGCTCAGGCAGTATGGGCAGTGCGGGGTGGTATAGATAGTCACAGGGCTCATGGCGGTTACCCTCCTAGTTTGCCGATGGCGGAAAGTCGATATCGGTAGCGGCGATGTTGTTCAGGTAGTTGGTCAGGGTTAACAGCGTGACCTGTGCCACCACCTCCACGATCTTGCTATCAGTAAGCCCTGCCTCACGCGCGGCAGCGATCTGCTCGTCACTCAACTGGCCGCGCCTTGCCGTGATCTGCTGCGCCAGTGCGGCAACCGCGCTGAGTGTGCCGGCTCGGGCTTGGCTTACGGCCTCATCGCTCAAACCCGCCTTGCCGCCGAAGAAGGTGTGTGCGGCCAGGCAGTAGTCGCACCCGTTGATTTCCGAGGTGGCGAGGGCAACGACTTCACGCTCGGCGGCGCTCAGTGAGCTTTTACCCAACGCTTGGGCGAGGCCCAGGTAACCATTGAGCGCGACCGGAGCGTGCGCCAGGGTCCTGAATGCGTTGGGAATGAAGCCGAGACCTTTTTGAATGCCTTCGAGAGCTGCGCGCGAGCCAGTAGGCGCCTGGTCTAGCGAGAGAGCGGTAATACGAGTCATGGTCGTTCTCCAATAGGTTGAGTAACCGGCTTGTCTATCAAGCTTGGGGGCCATACTAGAGAGGCAGACTTTTCTTTCGGCTTCAGATCGTCGAAGTTATGCAACAGATCGTCTAAACCTGAGTGCGCTATGGACCGACTGTCGACACTACTTAAGCACTTCAACCTGCACGCTAGTGCGTTTCACCAGGGTGGGTTCTGTGGAACGACCCACCTTGGGCAACACAGTGTCGGGCACGCCCATCTGTTGCGCTCGGGGCGTCTGGCCTTCAAGGACAAGCGTGGGCAGCGTATCGAGTTGACCGAACCCACCCTGATTCTGGCGGTGCGCCCGCAGGAGCATCACTTGCTGGCCACCGACGCCGATGAAGCGGAGTTAGTGTGCGCCACCCTGCAATTCGATGGCGGCGCCAACAATCCGCTGACCCTGGCTTTGCCGGACTTCATCATCAAGCCCCTCGGCGAATTGCAAGGCCTTGATGGCACCCTTGACTGGCTGTTCGAAGAAGCCTTTGGAGATGAGTGTGGTCGTGATGTCATTCTCAATCGCTTGTTCGAGCTGATGATCATTCAGCTGCTTCGCCACCTCATCGCCAGCCGCAGCATCGCCTCGGGAATGATGGCGGGTCTGGCCAACGCTCAGCTGTCTCGCGCGCTTGTGGGGATCCACGATGAGCCGCAGCGCAATTGGTCCGTGGCGGAACTGGCGAATCTTTCGGGCATGTCGCGGGCAAGCTTCGCTTCGCACTTTCGCGAGATCGTGGGTATTACGCCTGCGGACTACCTGGCGAACTGGCGCATCAGTTTGACGCAAAAACGCCTTCGCGAAGGGCGCCCCATTGCCCTGATCGCCGATGAGGTCGGCTACGAAAGTCCTTCTGCGCTAGCCCGAACCTTTCGCCGCAAGGTGGGCGCGAGCCCGAAACAATGGCTGCAGCAGGGGACGGTGTGACGCCTGGTCGACCGACGTGTACGCCAGGCAATGAGCGAGGTCCTGCGCCCCATCGGGGTGGATTATACGTTCTCCCGAAGAAAATCGATGAACGCCATCGTCCTTGCCGAGCGGCGCCGCTCAAGGCTGAACACGGCGCTGACCGGCAGCGCGGTCGTCTGGTATTCGTCGAGCAGGCTACACACGCCACCCTGCTCGAAGTCTGCAGCAAACAGCCATTGGGGAGACAGGGAGATGCCCAGGCCACCGAGGACCATTTCACGAATGGCCTCGCTGTTGTTGCTGGTGACGTTGCCTTTGATTGCAACCTCAAGTGCTTCGTCACGACGGGTGAAGTGCCAGCGGTCGTAATGCTCAAGCAAGGTGAAGGCGATGCAGTTGTGGCCTGCCAGTTCGGCGGGCTCACGTGGCCGGCCATGGCGTTCGAGATAGGCCGGTGCGGCATAGACTCGCCGTGTGCTGGTGCCCAGGGGCACGGCCACCAGCCCCTCGCTCTTCACCACGCCAATGCGGATAGCCAGGTCGATGTTTTCCATGAGCAGGTCTTCGTTGTAATCGTTCAGGCGCAGGTCGATCTGCACATCGGGGTGGCGCTGTAGAAAAGTCCCGATCAGGGGCGCTATGCACAGCCTCCCATAGCTGACCGGTGCGGCTATTCGCAGGGGGCCGGCGATCTGCTCCTGGCCGCTGGCGAAGCTGCGTGTTGCATGCTCCAGCTGGCTGAGAATCTCCTGGCAGTGGCTGTAGAAGCGTTGCCCTTGATCGGTGAGGGCGAGGTGCCGGGTGCTGCGGGCGAACACGGCTCCGCCCAGGTACTGCTCCAAGGCACGGACCTGCTTGCTGACTGCCGGCTGCCCCATGTTCAGCTCCCGAGCCACTGCGGAAAACGAGCCACGCTCCACGACGCGCACGAAGATGCGCATGCTGTCGAACAGATCCATCGCTATTGGGCCTCTTTGGGGAATAAGTAATATCCAAATTTAGTTTCTTATCGGAATGAGGAAGGCGGTGCAACCTGTAAGCGTCCATTCATTCAGAGGTTTCCGTCATGAATCAGACCATGCTTGCCGCTATCGCCGAATCCGCCCAGACCCCGCTGGTCGTGCGCCACATCGCCCGCCCTGTGCCCGGTAAGGGGCAGGTTTTGGTGCGGATTCACGCCGCCGGGGTCAACCCGCTCGACACCAAGATTGCAATCGGTGCGGGTGCTCACGCCCGCCAGGAGTTACCGGCCGTGCTCGGCCTGGATCTCGCCGGTACGGTCGTCGAACTGGGCGAGGCAGTTGATGGCTTCACGCCTGGCCAGCAGGTCTTCGGCATGGCCGGCGGCATCGGCGGCGCCCAAGGCACCCTGGCCGAATACATCGCCGTGGATGCCAGGCTGATTGCATCAAAGCCGCATGCACTCGGCATGCGTGAGGCTGCCGCGCTGCCGTTGGTATTCATCACCGCCTGGGAAGGTTTGGTAGATCACGCAAATGTTCGTAGTGGTCAGCGTGTGTTGATCCATGGCGGCGCAGGTGGCGTCGGCCAAGTTGCGGTGCAATTGGCCAAGGCTCGCGGTGCCGAGGTCTACGCCACCGGTTCGGCGGGCAATCTCGACTTCATTCGCGCGCTGGGGGCCACGGCGATTGACTATCAAACGCAGCGTGTAGAGGCCTATGTCGAACAATTTACGGCTGGGGAGGGTTTCGACATCGTTTATGACACCGTCGGCGGCAGCACGTTGGACGCGTCATTCAAGGCAGTAAAGCCTTATACCGGGCACGTACTCAGCTGCCTCGGTTGGGGTCAGCACAGCCTCGCGCCTTTATCCTTCAAAAGTGCCACCTACTCGGGCGTATTTACCCTGGCACCGCTGCTAACCGGCAAGGGACGCGAACACCATGGAAGTATCCTGCGCGAGGCTGCCGTTCTGGCCAATGCCGGGCAACTGGCGATCCGGGTGGACCCGCAACAGTTTGCATTGGATGAGGTCAACGACGCATTCCGACAGGTTGCGGAAGGTCGCGGCAGGGGCAAGACGGTTATCCAGTTGGTAAGTGAATAGTCTCCCGAGCTTTATTAATCAGCAATTACCTGCCAGAAATGCCCGTTTCCAGCCTTGGCTGGCCTTCACAAACAACTGCCAAAGGGGGACATGGCAAGTGATCATGAAAGTTGTTCCTTGATATGAGGGGCTTTGTTCCAGGCGTTGCCGGCGGCCGGTCAAGCTGGCCGCAATCGAAGTGGTGACTTCGTCGCTACTGTCGGGAGGAAGGGGAGTGCCAGAAGAATCGATCATTCACGCGTGGTTATACCGGCATGAAGCAGCGCCGCGATAATGAAAGGCGCCTTCTTCTCTAGATACTCAGCCATCCCACCCGTATTGCTCGACTCCAACTGAAGCTTCAGCGTTTCATACTGTTGGCGGATCGAGGCATCGCGCCTAAGCAAATCTCTGAACCCCAGCATCTGAGTGATCGTCAGGTGGTCGCGGGTACAAACATGGAGCTTGTGCGTACGAATCCCATCCACATTGCGCCGGTAGAAATGATGGCCCTCTGACAGATCACTTCCCCGTACATACCCCAGAGCCATCAACACCTCGTCCCGCGCCGAGGTATTGCGATGCGCGTGAACCTCAATGAGCACATCGAGTTCGGGCTTCGCCGCCAGCCCTGGGACAGACGTGCTTCCAACGTGGTGGACAGCAATCAGTTCAGCGTCAAATGCAGAGGCAATGAGTGGCTTGTCTGTCAGGAAGCGGGCAGGCCATGTGGGATCGTAGGGGGCAATCTTGCTGGTCAGTGCCATGTCCGTTCCTTGGCGATAAATCCTCGAGGCGCCGGATTGTCCATCAAGGCGTGTGCTTTTGCCACTCACTTACAGGTCAATCACTGTCGCCGATATGTGTATTCGGAATCCGGGCGATTCACGCTTCAACACCTGCATATCGATAGACCGTCGCACTCCAATACTGGCTGCCGTTACGCGTTTGATGTTTCCATCCGTCTGCCATCAGGTGTTTGGAGATCATCCGATTCATGAAACCGTGACTGAACAACGGCTGTGACTCGTTTTGGCTGGCCGTGGCGCATCAGGATTATTTCCCCGCTCACAGTAGGCTGCCTTTTTCAAACCAGCCGTGATCACGGTACCACGCCACGGTGTCGGCGATTGTCAGCTCGAGTGCCCGGAAACTCAGTCCAAGCTCCTGTTCACTCTTGCGGTGGTCGAAACGGGTGCGGTCCTGCTCTCGTACCAGTAGACGCAACGTGGCCATGCTCAGCAGAATGGGTCTGCCGGTCAGGCGCGCATAGATCTCCTGAACAGCCGCCAAGGTGTATAGAAAGGGCAGCGGTATTTGTCGGGCTGGTGTCTTGACGCCCGCCATACGTCCTAAAACAGGCATCAGTTCGCGCATTGTCATATGTCGACCCGCCGCGAGATAGCGCTCACCTCGGCCCCCATGTCTGGCTGCGGCAATGTGTGCCAATGCCACATCGCGGGCATCGACAATGGAAAAACTGCCAGGGATCAACCCGGGCAATTTGCCCTGTACCACATCGTTGACCAATTGCCCCGACGAGGTTGGGCCAATGTCGCCAGGCCCCCACATCCAGCCAGGCAGGACCATACAGGCATGCATCTGGGGGTGGCTCTCAAGGAACGACAACACGACACGGTCAGCGAGGATCTTGCTGCGGTAGTAGTCATCTGCGTCGGCGTCGGCCCTCAGGCAGTTCTCCTCGATGGGGGGAAGCAAGGAAACACTGACCGCCGTGGTAAGCGTCACGCCTGGAAATTGCCCGAGTTCGGCATGTCCATCTACGGCGCTACCAAAGCCTTCGTGCTGTTTCTGTCACAGGGGCTGAGTCAGGAGCTGTCACCCAAGGGCGTGTACGTGCAAGCGGTGCTGCCAGCCGCGACCCGTACCGAGATCTGGGCGCGTGCCGGCATTGACGTCAACACACTCCCGGAGGTGATGGAGGTCGGTGAGCTGGTCGATGCTGCACTTGTCGGTTTCGACCGTCGCGAGTTGGTAACCATCCCGCCACTTCATGTTGCCGAGCGCTGGGATGCGCTGGAAGGTGCACGTCAAGGGCTGATGTCTGACATTCGACAAACCCACGCGGCTGAACGATATCAGCGGCCACTGAACGCGTGATTGTGTACGAATGATCGAATCCGCGGCCTCCGCTTCCCTATGAAACCAAGGCGACCAAGTCACACGTTGTGCTTGGCCGCCCGGTGACTTTAGATTTAAAGTCAACTTTAAGGTCAATAGGTTTTTCAGGGTGAGGTATGAGAATAGGCGAACTGGCAAAAATCAGTGGGCTGGCTCCGTCACGCATCCGTTTCTATGAAGCCAGTGGCTTGATCAGCGCCGTCGAGCGCAAGGCCAATGGATACCGGGACTATGCGCCTGATACCGAATGGGTGCTGCAACTCATAACCAGCGCACAGGCAGCAGGTTTTTCTTTGGAGGAGATCCGGCAGTTGATGCCGATGGACGCCAGTGGCTGGCGGCACGCCGAGTTGCTCACTGGGCTCAAGCAAAAGGTTGAGGAAATCAGTGCGCTGGAGGAACGGCTGGCACAAAACAAAGCGCAACTTCTGCTCGTCATCGAAGGCATCGAGGGTAAGCCCGAAGGCATGGCGTGCGCGGACAATGCGCAAATGCTGATAAATCGTTTGCGTGAAGAAGGGGTTGGCCAAGCGTCCGGCAAGCGTGCGGTAAAGTCCTCCACGAGAAAAAACGCCCGCCAGGCTTCCGAGGCCGGGCAGGCGTAAGGTCTCAGCGCTCGCCAATCAGGCCGGCGAGCGGTTTGGGTGCATAGAGCGCACTCTGAAACGCTGGCACGTATTCGTACTTCATCATTTTCCCAAGCTTCAGGGTGCGGAGGTAATTCGACAGAGCGCCGTCGCCTAGTGTGAGGGTGGCTGAATCTGCGTCGCGGCTCGAGCCGTGACGCAGTTGGCGGGAAACCGCATAACCGTATGCCAACTGGCCCTGATGATCGAGATTGGTGAAGCTGCTGGTGACGATATCGACTTCGCGAGAGAGCTTGTCGAGTTTCTTCGCTTTGAAGGACACGTCGACTTTTCCGGTCTGGCTGTCGGTGATGTCATAGACCACAGACTGGGCATCTTCTTTGCGGTCGATACCGGTCAGCCATTTAGGCAGGTTGTAACCGACGACACCACGCACCCGCGCGAGCTCGGTATTGACCGGCAGCTTGAGTACATAGCCCCAGAAGTCGCCGGACATCGACTGGCCAATCAGTGTGAACGGACCCAGATTGGCTTTGCCTGGCGTGTTGGTAATGATCGACACGGCCACTTCGTTATAGGCGTCGTTATCACAATGCTCATAGGTGTATGCAGTAAACGCAACCAAGCCCCGGCCTGGCCAGACTTGCAGGGGGGATGCGGTTGCTAGTACTTCCGGCGGCATCAATGCCCGAAGTGCGTCCAAGTCGGCCGTGTAGACAGCCGTTACCCGACTGTTCTGGTAGTAAAAGTTCGGGGAGTATGACTCGAAGCCGATGTCGACCTTGTGCTTTTCCAGTCCTTTGAACCAGCTCAAATCAACACCCGGCAGCTCTGCTGCAATCACCGACAAGGGCGGGTTCGAGCGATAACGGTCGTACAGGCCGCCTTTGACGACCGGCACTGGGTGGCCTGCGATTTCGATTGTGCTGGTTTCAGTCGACGTGAGCATTTCAGGCGTCCCCGCCAACCCTTGGTTGGCAATTGAGCTGAACAGCAATCCTGTTAATACGGTGCGTGCGAGTTTCAATCGGTCTTACTCCGCGGGTGGGAACTGCTTGAGGGGTCAGCGAGCGACGTTGTTGCCAGAGAGCACCGCCACCACGGCTTCAGCTACGGCTTTGGGCGATTGAGGGTTTTGGCCGGTGACAAGCCTTCCATCCGTGATGGCAAATGACGTGAAGGGCAGCCAGCCTTTGCGGTACCGAGCCCCCTGACTCACCAACTTGTCCTCAAGGACGAAGGGCACCTGGTTTTTCATGCCGGAGAACAGCTCTTCGCGATCAGAGAAGCCGGTGATGTTCTTGCCCTTGATGATCAACTGGCCCTTTTCATCCTTCAGATCCAGCAGGCCCGCTACGCCATGGCAGACGGCCGAGACGATGCCACCCTGGTTGTAGATGGTTTCGGCGACACGTCGCAGGTCGGGATTATTGGGGAAGTCCCACATCACGCCATGGCCCCCGGTGAAGTAGATGACGCCGAACTGGGACGGATCGATATCGGCGATCGGCAGCGTGTTTTGCAAGCGAGTGCGAAAGGCCGGGGACTGCAAATGCTCACGCGCGGCTTTGTCCATGTACAGCCAACCGAGACTGCGCTCGTCCAGTGGCACCGCACCGCCTTTGGGACTGGCAAAAACTGTGCTGTAGCCAGCCGCCTCCACCACATCGGTGAAATGCGTCAGCTCAGTAAGCCACAACCCCGTGGAATCGGTGCGTGAGGGATATCTGGCGTGATTGGTCAGAATCACCAGCATTTGGCGATTCTTGGCAGTCATTGTGGAAGCGGCGGTGCCAGCAGTTGAAAATGTCATGAAAGCGCTACCTATCAGTACCAACGCATAAGAAACAACGGTCTTGAGCATCACCCGAGTTCCATTACTCAAGCAGGTCAGCGCATGCTCACCTTAAACCTCGCTTTAAGGTCAATCCCCAATGCTGCAAATAATTTCCGACGCATCTGGCGCTGGGGTTTGATTCGCGCTCGAGCTGTTCACCCGGTGCTGCCAAGACTTCGATTGAACACCCCACTCGGTTGTCGGGCGCCCATCGGGTGACACACTTGCCAGGTGCTGGCGCGTTGAAAATCGACTGACCTTGAAAAAGGTATTGACCTTAAAGTCGACTTCAAACTTAAGGTGGCCGCATATCCAATTGAGGACTGCTCCATGAATGTGTTCGACACCCTGATGCTTCCCAACGGTTCGACCGTCAAGAACCGAATCGCCAAAGCCGCCATGGAAGAGAACATGGCGGATGCCGACCAGGCGCCTTCCGAAGCACTCATGCGTCTCTATCAAGCGTGGGCCGACGGTGGTGCCGGCCTGATTATCACCGGCAATGTGATGGTCGACGGCCGCGCCATGACCGGACCGGGTGGTGTGGTGTTACAGGACGATCAGCAACTGGACAAGTTCAAGCGCTGGGCGCGTATTGGTCGATCCGGCGGCGCGCAGTTCTGGTTGCAGATAAACCACCCAGGGCGGCAGATGCAGTCCAATCTTGGGCAAAAAACCTGGGCACCGTCAGCCGTGCCGCTGGAACTGGGCACAATGTCCAAGCGTTTTGCCACGCCTCACGCGATGCCCCCCGGCGTGATCGAAGAAGTTATTCAGCGCTTTGCGAACACCGCACGCCTGGGCGAACAAGCCGGATTCACAGGTGTGGAGATCCACGCGGCCCACGGCTATTTGTTGAGCCAGTTCCTTTCGCCGTTGACCAACCAAAGGAAGGACGAGTGGGGTGGCTCTCTGGAAAATCGGGCGCGCCTGTTGCTCGAAATCGTCAAGGCGGTCAGGGCCGTGGTTTCTGTGGATTTTGCAGTGGCGGTCAAACTCAACTCCGCCGATTTCCAGTGTGGAGGGTTCACCACCGAAAACGCGAAAAAGGTCGTTGAGTGGCTCAACGACCTGGGCGTAGACATGGTGGAATTATCGGGAGGCAGCTACGAAGTCCCCGCCATGCAGGGTGTCGCGCGCGATGGTCGCACCCTGGCTCGCGAAGCTTATTTCGTCGAGTTCGCCCGTGATCTCCAAACCGTCGCCAAAATGCCGGTGATGGTCACTGGCGGTATACGTCGCCGCGCGGTGGCCGAAAGCGTCGTGCAGAGCGGTGTGGACATGGTGGGTATCGGCACGGCGTTAGCCATCGATCCGCACTTGCCTCGTGACTGGTTGCAGGGCAAAGACAACGCCCCTCAATTGCCGGCGATCACCTGGAAAAACAAAGCCATCGCATCCTTGGCAAACATGGCAGTAGTGAAGTTTCAACTGCGCAAACTCAGCCGGGCTAAAAAGCCTGATCCGAGCGTTTCGCCGTTGCGCGCGCTGATCGTGCAACAGCTCTTCATGGCTTATCGCACGCGCCAGTATCGAAAATGGATTGAAACGTCTGCGCATGACAAGGGCCTGGGAGACGCAAGATGACGATCGCTGTAGAGGGCTCGTTGGCTGTTTGGCAATGCGCCTGAAGCAGAAGTTTGGGACCGGCATTTTGTGACTGGTGGCCAGAATCGAGAGGAGGGCGGGATTTTTGATAATTGGGTCGTCCCGGCTAGCCTGGCTTCAGATGTCTTCGCAGATGTCCAGACGTTGGTAGATGGCCAAGCAGACGGGGAGGTGGCGTTTCCCGGTAGCGGATATGTTCGCGTGTCCCCCGTTGTCAGCTTCTGCGCGGCTGAAGGGTCATGACCCATGCGCGTAGCTAAACGATGTGCTGACGCGGCTGCCGACGCAGTGAGCCAGTGAGACCGAGCAACTGCTTCCGCATCTGCGGATGGCTGACTGATCTGTGCAAGGTGTGTACGCTGGCCGCTTACTCTTTAGCACTCCATTCGAGATATCCATATGACACCCAATCCGACAACCGATAACGCATTACGCGTTGCGTTGGTGACAGGATCAACGTCCGGTATCGGTGCAGCCATTGCACGTGTCCTTAGCCGGGCAGGCTATGCGGTGGTGCTCCATTCGCGAAATTCTGCGGATACGGGACGCGCGATGGTTGCCGAAATGAAGCAGGCTATTTACTTGCAAGCTGATCTTGCTGTCGAAGCTGACAGGGTCAGGCTTGTTAACGAGGCTATCGCCGCGTGGGGGCAGCTCGACGTACTGGTCAATAACGCCGGTATTAGCAGAGTCATTGCGCACGGCGACCTTGCCGCTGCCAGTTCGACGGTGTGGCACGAGCTTAACGAGGTTAATGTCGTGGCACCGTTCCATCTGGTTGCTTTGGCCGAGTCGGCACTGCGCGATGCTGCCCGTTACCGTCGAGCAGGTTGCGTCGTAAACATCAGTTCGCATGCCGGTACCCGTCCTAAGGGCGCATCGATTCCCTATGCGGTAAGCAAAGCTGCGCTAAATCACATGACCCGCTTGCTCGCGCTATCGCTGGGGCCAGACATTCGCGTAAACGCTGTGGCGCCTGGCTTGGTCGACACGCCTCTGACCGCAGAGTGGACAGAGGCCCAAGAGTTGTGGCGAACTCGCGCACCCATGCGCAGGGCCGCCAGCCCAGACGACATCGCAAAAGCTGTTGTCATGCTGGTCGAGTCGGACTACTTGACCGGCGAGATACTCCTTTCAGACGGTGGGTTGAATCTGACTTAGGTTTAGCGTGTTTCGGTGGAGCAGAAGAGAAGAAGGCCATATGGGCTGCTGGCCCATATGCCTGTTTACGGGCCAGCAAGCGGCGGGATTCACGCCCTGATCGCCTCAAGTAGCCCTATGATGTCGAAGATGCTCAGCCTTGGCGCCACGATCTCGACGATCAGAAGGTTAGACAATCGCAGGCGTTTTCACACAGCCTGGACCCAAAGCAGCCCTTCACGAAGGACTTCTAACGACCGATTGCAATCGGTCGCGTACGCCTGCAGTCGATCAAAGATATCTACTCATTCGCGGGTTTGTGGGGCGGGTAAAAGTCAGACGCCTTGAAGGTCGATGACTCAGTGCTTGTAGAGTAACGCTTCAACTACAACGCCAAACGCTGACGAATGTTCTCGGCGATTGGGGTAGTAGAGATGGTAACCGGCAAAGGGTTGGCACCAATCTTCCAATACCCGCACAAGGCTACCGTCCGCTAGCTCCTTCGCCACCATGTCCTCCGGCAGGAACCCCAAGCCACATCCCGCCACGGCCGCACGCAGGATCGGCAGGCTGCTGTTGAACGTCCATTGTCCTTCGACACGGGCCTTCAGTTCGTGACCATCCTTCTCAAAATCCCATTGCATCAGGCTGCCATGGGTGGGTAGGCGTAGATTGATGCAATTTTGCGCGGCCAGATCACCGGGCTCCTTCGGCACCGGCCGCTGTTTGAAATACTCGGGTGAGCCCACGACCGCGATGCGCAAGGGTGGGCCGATAGGAACGGCGATCATGTCCTTAGCCACCTGATCTCCCAAACGTACTCCGGCGTCATAGCGTTGCGCGACGATGTCGGAGAGGGCGTAGTCGACTGTGATTTCGACTTTGATGTCCGGATAGTCGGGTAGCACCTTCAATAGCTTGGGCCACAGAATATTGTTGGCGGCATGTTCGGATGCTTGAATCCGCACATTGCCTGCTGGGGTGTCACGAAACTCGCTGACCGCAGCCAGTTCGAGTTCAATTTCATCGAACCTCGGCGCCATCGATTGATACAACCGCTGACCCGCCTCGGTGGGCGACACGCTGCGGGTGGTACGTGTCAGCAGGCGGACGCCCAATCGGCTTTCCAGCGCGCGCATGGTGTGGCTCAGCGCTGACTGCGAGACGCCAAGTTGAGCGGCCGCGCGGGTGAAACTGCCTTCGCGAGTGATGACCACGAAGGCTTGCAGGTCGTTTAGATTGGCGCGTGACATTGATGAGAACCTCTCATGAGGGGCGCGGGATTAATCCATGAAAGCAGGTTAGACACGGAAGCGCGACCCCAAGAGCGGTAATTACAAGGTGCGGGCGTAAAACGCGGTCAGTTTGCCAATTGCGGCATCGACATAACGCGGCACCCAATAGGTTTCGATGTGCGTCGCGCCGTCGAGGATAAACACTTCCTTGTCGGTGGTGCCGGTGGCTTTGGGCAAGGCGTCCTGCGTCATGTACAGGCTATCGGCTTTGCTGCCCGCGATCATCAGCAACGGTTGGTTGATCAGCTCGATATGGTCAGTGGCGTCGAAACGCATCAAGTCGATCAGGCTGCTGGTGGTGTATTTGAAGGTCGAGTTCGGGTGCGCGTGGGTCTTCCAGTAGTATTCATAACCTTGGCGATACAGCTCGAAGGGCAGTTTGGCAATCTGCTCGTCGGTGAGGTTGGCATCGCCCGAGTACAGCACCGCGCCGCCGGCCGCTTCTTGCGCGCGGGCTGCTGACGCCTGTTGCAGGCGTTGCTGAATGCTGTCCAGTTGCGAGTCGTTGTAGCCGTTGCGACGTACCCGGCCCGAATTGAACATGCTCACGGTTGCCAGCGATTTGAAGCGTTTGTCGGTTTGCGCTGCCGCCAACGAATAACCACCGCCACCACAGATGCCGAGCAGGCCCAGACGCTTGTCATCGACGCCGGCAAATTGGCTGATGAAGTCGGCCATGCCGTGAATGTCTTCGATGCGATACGCCGGTTTATCGATGCTGCGCGGCTGACCACCGCTGGCACCCTGATACGCCGCATCGGCCGTGATGGTGATGTAGCCCTGTTCGGCCAGGCGTTGGGCATACAGACCGGCGACTTGTTCTTTCACGCCGCCATTGGGGTGGGCAACGACCACGGTCGGGTAGGTCTTCTTCGCATCGTAGTTGGCTGGAGTGTAAACGTTGGCGGCGATGTCCAGACCATTGAGTTTGTAGCTGACCGGGTGGATGTTGACCTTGCCCGGTTCGTTCTTGCTGATCGCGCCGTCGTAGGTGAGGGTGAACGGGTTCTTTTTGTAATCGGCGGCCAAGGCTTCGCCCGCCGAGAGGCCGACCAATGCCGACATGAGCGTGGCTTTGAGAGTGTTTTTCACGTGAAGCTCCTGAGCAATCAAAAGGGCGGCAGTTGCAGATGTGTTTGGGTCAGTCCAGTTGTTTATCTCTGAGGAATTGCGCGACCAGGTCAGCGATCTGCACGTTGTTCAGATCCGACATGGGGAAATGGGTATTGCCGTGAATGCCGATTTCCGGCAGATGGATCAGTCGAACATCCCCGCCGTGGCGATTGACCGCGTCACGCCAGAGCCTGGCCATTTCCAGGCGTGCGCGCCAACTGTCCTGAGCGGGCAGGTCGACCGCCTGCTCCGGGATGTTGTCGCCGTAAAGGATCAGGATCGGAATGCGAGTGAGGGCCATGAATTGCTCCATCGGCACCGCCGCGCCTTGCACCGTGTCGAACGCGCTGGGAATCGGCGCAGGCACTTCACCATCTGCAAACACGAAGCTGCTGCCCGGCTCGAACGCCACGATGGCCTTGACCTTGTCGTTCTTGATCGCCGTCAACCAGCCCGGCCCGCCACCTTGCGAGTGGGTGAATAAAATCCCTGGGCCGATTTTGTCGAAAAGTGCTGACACGCCATCAGCGACCACGCCCATGTCGAACGGCCCGGTGTTCGGCGTCATCGCCCGGAAAAACTGCTCGCGGGTCTGGGCGTCCTGTGCCACTTGTACGCCCTTGAAGTAGTTGGGCCACAAGCCGATGCGGAACTGGTTGAACCACAGTTGTTCGTCAGGCACAGGCTTGATTGTGGTCTCGACCATGCTGCGCCCGGCATCGCCACGCCGGGGCTGATCAATCAGATAGACGCCGTAATGGCGGCGCAGAAAGATGTTCTGAAAGCCTTCGCGACCATCGGCGGTGGTTTCCCAGGTCTTGGAAAACTGACCCGCACCGTGCCACATGACGATGGGCAGCTTTCGCGCATCCACCGGGATTTGATAGAAGGCGTAGGCATGGTCACCATGGTAGGTCTGGCCGTTGGGCGTCATCGGTTGGTGCGGGTTGAAGGTGCCCGGTGCAGTGGTCACCGTTCCGCCTGCGGCGAAGCTGCCTTGTTGTTGAATCAGCAACGGGCCATCGGGGTGGTTCGCGCAGGCCGCCAACAGGCTCAACAGCGTGATGCTCAGCAGGTACTTTGCAGATTTCATGTCATTTCCCCGACGCCGCGAGGGCCTGGGCCAACGCGGTGTTGGCGCGTTCAGCCGTCTGCGCGTCGCCGTGTTTTTTCAGCAGTTCCGTGACCTCGTGCAACTGTGCCGGGCTCAGACCGACGCGCAGGCTCGCCGCCATGTGCGAGCGTAGTTGCGGCTCGACCCCAGGCGTTGCCGCCAGGGCCCCGACGGTCGCCAGTTCGCGGCTTTGCCAGTCGAGGTTGTCACGCTCGAAGATGTCGCCGAACAGGTGGGTTTGCAGGAAACGGTTGATCACTGGCGCGAACTCGAACACCGGGCCTTTGACCGGGGCGCCGGAGATCCGGGTTTGATTCGCAGTGCCGGCGGCCAGCAACTCATCCCCGATCGGGGTCGGCCGGCTCGGCTCACGCCCCGGCGCGTCTTCGATACCGCGCTTTTTGCGCGCCTGCACCACGGTCATCAGCTCGTTCAAGGCGTTAAGGCTACGCGGGAAGCCCACATAGGCGTACAGCTGCACCAGAATTTCCCGGGTTTCGCTGATGGTCAGGCCGGCATCGAGCCCTTGATTGAGCGCGGTGTTGAGGTTGGGCATGTCGCTGGTCGCCATGAACGCGGCGATCAGAGGGATCGTTTGTTGTTGGCGCGACAAGGTGGCTGCGCTGGCGGGCTTGCTGGCCATGGTCTGCGATGCCTCGGTTGCTTGAGTGGTAACGCTGAACATCGCCCCGATGCCCAGACAAAGCGCCATGAGTGTGGGGAGGGTAGCGTTGTTGCGTGTGTCAATGGTCATCGTGAAAGGCTCCATCCATTGCAGGTCACCGGGGTGTCGCTGGATCGTACGGAGGATGGTTGTATCGATTAACCCCGAAATTGCGCATGGACTTCTGAGCAGAGCTCATGAGTCGACCTTGACCTTACCGCTGCAATTCCGGCGCGACCCCGCTGATGCGGGGCCTGCAGGGCGGATGACGGACTGCGATAAAGGGGCCGGGCGAGCAACTTCGACACATTCCGTAACTTCATTGGCCGGCGTATTGCGCCTCCGAGACCTGTTCTGCCCAGGTGACGGTGTTGCCGTCCTCGGCTTCAGCGATGGCGATGTGGGTCATGCCGTTGCTGGCCGTGGCGCCATGCCAGTGACGGGTGTGCGGCGGAATCCAGACAGTGTCGCCCGGCCGGATTTCCTGTCGCGGGCCGCCCTCTTGCTGCACGTAGCCGACGCCGGCGGTGACGATCAGCGTTTGCCCCAGCGGGTGGGTGTGCCAAGCCGTGCGTGCGCCGGGCTCGAAGGTCACCGTGCCGCCGCCGATGCGCGCCGGCGCATCACCGTTGAACAGGCCATCAACGCGCACCGTGCCGGTAAAGTTTTGAGCAGCGCCCTTGACCGAGGGCTGCGAGCCGTTCGGCGTAACGCGGATTTCGCTGGCGGCCTGGGATTCTGCCGCCATGAATGACAAAGCAACGAGTGGTGCAATCAATCGGTTCATCGGGTCAACTCCGTTCAGACGCGAAAGTGGCGCCGCACGTGGCGCCGCGTTGGGCAGACTCAGAGTCCGGTCATCTTCAGTGCCGATTCCGGCAGGCGTTCACCGTGCACTTGAATCTGCGCCATCTGTTGGTTGATCTCGCGCAGATCGTCACCGGTCAATTGCAGTTCGACTGCGCCCAGGTTCTCTTCCAGTCGATGGGGTTTGGTCGTGCCTGGGATCGGCACAATCCACGGTCTCTGTGCGAGCAACCAGGCCAGCGCCACTTGCGCCGGCGTGGCGTGTTTGCGTTGCGCGACGGCTTTCACCACCTCGACCAATGCCAGATTGGCCTTGCGCGCTTCAGGGGAAAAACGCGGGACGAAGTTGCGAAAATCGCTGGCATCGAACTGCGTGTGCTCATCGATCTGGCCGGTGAGGAAACCGGCTCCGAGGGGACTGAACGGTACGAAACCGATTCTCAGTTCTTCCAGTACGGCCAGCAGCTCCAACTCCGGGCCTCGCCAGAACAGCGAATATTCGCTCTGCACCGCCGTGACCGCTTGCACCGCGTGCGCCCGGCGAATGGTTTGCACACCCGCCTCAGATAGGCCGAAATGCTTGACCTTGCCCTCAGCGATCAGATCCTTGACGGTGCCGGCGACGTCTTCGATGGGGACCTGCGGATCGACGCGGTGCTGATAAAACAGGTCGATGCAATCGGTGCGAAGACGCTTCAACGACGCCTCGGCCACGGCGCGTATATGTTCCGGGCGGCTGTTGGTTCCACCGCCGCGTGCACCGGTGATCAGGTCGATATCGAAGCCGAACTTGGTGGCGATGACGACCTGCTCGCGGATCGGCTGCAAGGCCTCGCCCAGCAGTTCTTCATTGGCGAACGGGCCATACGCTTCGGCGGTGTCGAACAAAGTGATGCCTTGCTCGTGGGCCGAACGAATCAGCTTGATCATGCCGGCTTTGTCGGCAGCCGGCCCATAAGCCGAGGTCATGCTCATGCAGCCAAGGCCCAGTGCAGACACTTCCAGGCCATTGCCCAACGTGCGGATTTTCATGATGTCACTCCGTACAGAATTCGATTAACGCGTGCAGGGGTGATTGCTCAGCCAGCCGTTCACACGTTCCATGGTCTTGCGCTCCTGCTCACTCTCCATCACAAAACCTTCGAGAAGCCTAACCTTAGGCGCGTGCTCGACCAGCACGCTGCGGCTGTTGCCCAAGCCATAACCGCCGTGGGTATTGAAGGGGATGAGGGTCTTGCCGGTCAGGTCGTGGGCGCTGAGAAAGGCGCGCACGATGGGCGGGGCGGTTTCACCCCAGATCGGAAAGCCGAGATAGATCGTGTCGTAGTCGCTGAGGGCGTGAACCTTGTTTTGCAGCTCGGGCTCGAAGCCGCTGTCACGCTCCTGACGCGCTTGCTCCACGGTTTGCAGATAGTCCTCGGGGTAGGCGTGGGCCGGGCGAATCTCGAAGAGATCGGCACCGAGTCCACGCTGGATCAGCCCGGCGACCACGCGGGTATTGCCTGAGCGCGAGAAGTACGCGACCAGAATCCGCGAGCCTGAGCGCGGTGTTTGACGGACGCCTTGCGTGTCGGCGAGCGACAGCAGCGGGGCGCTGGCCAGTGCGGCGATCACCGTGCGCCGCAGCGGGTCGTGATCGTTGCTCATCGACCTACGCGCGCCTTAAGGGCCTCGGGATAACGCTCGCCTTCGATGCGAATCTGCGCCAGCGCTGTATCAATTGCCTTAAGTTCGAAGGCGTCAAGCGTGATGTCCGCGCCGCCGAGGTTTTCTTCCAGGCGATGCAGTTTGGTTGTCCCCGGAATCGGCACAATCCATGGCGCCTGAGCGAGCAGCCATGCCAGTGCGATCTGTGCGGGTGTCGCTTGTTTCTGCGCGGCGATCTGACGAATCAACACCACCAGTCCCTGATTGGCTTGCAGCGCCGACTGACTGAAACGGGGGACGATGCTGCGGAAATCGTCGCTGCCGTAAGTGGCCTGCGCCGACACCGTGCCGGTGAGAAAACCTTTGCCCAATGGGCTGAACGGCACGAGGCCGATGCCTAACTCCCACAGCGTCGGCAGGATTTCCTGCTCAGGCTCGCGCCACCACAGCGAGTATTCGCTTTGCAACGCTGCGACCGGCTGTACCGCGTGCGCACGGCGAATGGTCTGCGCACCAGCTTCCGACAGGCCGAAGTGCTTGACCTTACCTTCGCCAATCAAGTCTTTCACCACCCCGGCGACGTCCTCGATCGGCACATCCGGATCGACGCGGTGCTGGTAAAGCAGATCGATGTAATCGGTCTTCAGTCGACGCAACGAACCCTCAACCGCGACCCGGATGTGCTCAGGGCGGCTGTTGAGAATCTGCTGTTTATTGTCGTCGCCGAAGGTGAAGCCGAACTTGGTGGCGATGACCACTTGATCGCGCACCGGGGCGAGGGCTTCGCCTACCACTTGTTCGTTCAGGTAAGGGCCGTAAACCTCGGCGGTATCGAAGAGCGTGACGCCTCGGTCAACCGCCGATCGGATCAGCGCAATGGCTTGTTTTGTGTCAGTCGCCGGGCCGTAGCCATGGCTCAGTCCCATGCAACCCAAACCCAGGGCTGACACTTCGAGTGAACTGTTTCCGAGTGTGCGCTTGTGCATTTGGATCTCCCGACATTTGGCGTTGGGAGAACAGTAAGCGAGCTAACGAGCGGGGACTAGACGGTGAAATCGGCAAGGGTTCATGAGGTTTGCTCATCAGTCCCAGAAATCGGGAGGTGGCGACTGTGTCCTCATGAACGCCTAGACGCCCTAAGCAAGTGCTCAGAAACAGGCCGTTCGCGTTTAATAGTAAATAATCGAGCGACCGCTTCTGGTCGTTAGCTGCCATTGGTAAAGGGCAGCTGGTTTATTGCATGAGCCACTTAGCCAGGACTTGCTTACCTACGGTCAGTGAATACCACGCTTGCAACTGACCGAGGCCACATTGAAAAGTACCTCGTATTGCCGGTATTCCTGTGACGTGATATGTCGAGGCCTTGGGCCACGGTCTAGCGTTCGGTCATAGTCGAGCAGCACATTGCACGTCACCCATTCGCCAATCTGGGTTGTGGCGTTGGCCGCCCGCATACGCAACTTCGCCTGTTCGTCGGCATTCTCCATGAGCACCGGGATTCTGATTGGCTGGGGAACCAAGGCCACGTGCACGCCATCGCCATCGCCTGCAAACCCCAAACTTATGGTGTGATTGCCGTCGCGTTCAATCCGCGTTATCGCTGACAGCCGCGTGGCAAATCGCTGCGTCGTCCGCAGCTGGCCAAGGGTTTGCCCCTTCAGTTTTTCCCAGTATTCATTGTTCGGATTGTGTGCGTTATAGGGAGGCGCTGCCCGGTCGTAGGGGTTGCCCGCCTGCTTTAGTGCCAACTGACGTTGATAATAGCGATCGCGGCAGACGACATTGGTAGACTCGTCCAGCGGACGGCCGGACTTGGCGCTGTAAAGCAGTGCGGAGGCACAAGCGAAGTCATAGCGACCGTTGAAGTATAGATACAAGCCGCTGCCGGCAGGGCTCTTTTTCGGCATCAAGTCCAGTTCACCACCACTCGCAGCAGCAGAACCGGGTACCACGCCGGCAGGTATCAATGAGGCCAGCGAGTTGGCTGTCTCATCAGAGAAGCGAATCCTGGTTTTGCCATCGGGCATGCGCTCAGCGGTCATGCAGCCGGCCATGGTCAATGCGGCCATGATTGGCAAAAGGGGTTTGAGCTTGATCATTTAGCGTCCTTACTTTAAAACCGTCCACTCGACACCGTATGGTGGCAAACTCGGCATATTGCGTGAAAACGGCCAGTCTTATAGCAAGAATTGGATGCTTTACAAAGTACCTGTCGCTGACTGCCCTCAGCCGCTGAAGTAGCCCGTGGAGCGACGGGCACAGCTAATGATCATCAACCTTTGCTCCCGTCAGTGGCTGACGAATTTTAAACACCAAGCGTAGGGGTATGAAGGAATGCACCGGCACCTTTCGGTCCAGGCTGTGTGAAAACGCAAGTAAGTACGTCGAGTAGCGAAAGAAGCTGGGGCAGCCTGTAAATTCAACAGATGTAAGTGCAGATCTACCTCAGTCGGGCGCCAGGCGCGACATGTGCTATCTGGGCCGCGGCAGCGGCCCAGATAGCCGTATACGGACGCACTCATGTCCTGATCGCTTCAATCATCCCAGCGATGCCAAGGATGCTCATCATTCGTTTGAGATTGTAAGCAAGCACGTGAAGGCTCATCTCGGTGCTTACCCTCGGCAGGGTTTTGGTCAGGAAGTGAGTGCTTCCCATCCAGTATTTGAGCGTTCCGAAGGGATGCTCCACCGTCTGCCGACGAACCTTCATCTTTCCTGGGTCATGCTCCAATCGGATCTGCACGGCTTCGACTACCGTTTCATGCTCCCAGCGCTTCAACCGGCGTCCCTTACCCGTCGTACACTGCTTCTGCATGGAGCAACTTTGGCAGCCAGAGAACCCGTAGGAGTGCAGCAACATGCCGTCCTCGATCGAAGAGTGCCTGCGGGTCAGTAGCCGACCCGCAGGGCATCGGTATTCATCCGATGCAGCAATGTAGATGAAGTCCTGCTTACCGAATCGGCCTTGCGCTTTGCTGCTTGATGTCAGCGGCTTCGGGACAAAAGTGGTGATCCCGGCCTGCTCGCAAGCAAGGATTTCCGGACCTTTGTAATAGCCTCGGTCGGCTACCACTGTCAGCGACTCAGCGCCGATCTCTTCGTCGGCCACTCGTGGCCATTGAGCGCGCATCAGGATCGGTAAGAGAGATTTGCTGATCTGGGCTGGCGTGAAGCTGCGCTTCAATGTCCTTGAGCTTCGTCATCTGCTGTTTCAGCTTTTCTATTTTTTCGCTCAGCCGTTCAGCCTTGGCCTCGGCGACCTCGGGCGCTGCCCGATCCGCCGAATCCATTGCCGCAAGATAGCGGTCAATGCTCTGCTCGATCTGCTGCATGCGCGCCTTGATCTTGCCCTGGGTGAAGTTGCGATCGCGGTTATTCACGTCTTTGAATTTGCTGCCGTCAATGGCGATGATCGACTGGGTGAAGAGATTGAGGTTGCGGCAAAGCACTACGAATTGCCGGCAGACGCTGCGAATGGCTTTGCCGTTGTCTCGGCGAAAGTCGGCAATCGTGTTGAAGTCAGGAACCAACCGGCCCGTTAACCACATCAGCTCGACATTGCGCTCTGCCTCGCGCTCAAGCCGGCGGCTGGACTGAACCCGGTTGAGATAGCCGTAGATGTAGATTTTCAGCAGCACTGCTGGATGGTACGCCGGACGAGCCGTTGCCGCAGGATCGACACCCTCGAAACCGAGTGTTCCAAGGTCAAGTTCATCGACAAAAACATCGACTACCCGAACTGGGTTTTCTTCGGTGATGTAGTCGTCCAGGCACTCCGGCAGCAACGTGACTTGCGTCCGAGACTCACCTTCTACGAATCGCTTCATGATCGTCCCCGCCACGATCTCGACGATCAGAAGGTTAGACAATCGCAGGCGTTTTCACACAGCCTGGACCCTTGGCTGTCGTTCGCGGATGCCAGGCTCCCTAGCAGATGCGCTACATGTGATTACGCATTTAGAACCATCTCCATAAATCACAAGTAGAGAAGCAGCGCATCTGGCGAATGTTTGGCAGCACCAGCCGCATACCACCAATGATGTCAGAATGGTGGCCGATGAAAAAACGTGAGATCATAGGATCGAAACCTTCTGTGGTTTGACGTAGGGGCCCTACCGGATACGCCATCAGACGCAAGGAAAGCGTGTTTAGCCCAATGGCGACGCCGCTTCACCAAACCGCATGCCTTCAGCATCCGGACACACCCAATGCCTACTCGGCCATGCCCCAAGCTCAACCTACGCATCCTCCTCCTGGCGTTCGTGCTCATCGCGGCTTTCTCAACGCTAGCTAACACATTCTGGGTCATGCTCACGACTCAAAGAGCTGAACTGGTTGAAAACGCACTTCAAACCAACGAAGCCTACGCCTCTCGAATCGCAGATAGCCTGGAGGGGGTTTTAACGTCCGACCTCGATCGCTTGCGTTACGCAGCTACCTCGATTGGAGAAAATTTCTCCGACCAAAGCGCTTTAACAAAAGAAGCGCATCGCCTTCTGAACCAGGACCGTAGCTTCAACTCGGTGCTCATCGCAGATGCCGAAGGAAAAGTCATCGCGTCCGCTCCGCGCAGCATGCGCCTGGACGGGCAACTGCTGCAAAATCGATTACCTCTATCCAAGCGGGAGCCTATGATCAGTGATGCCTTCCAATCATTGACTGATCATCTGGTAGTGTTCGTTTCACACCCCGTTTTCAACCGCAACAAGCAATATCTCGGTATGGTGGGCGGAAGCCTCAGACTCGAGCAAAAGAATACTATCCAAGCGCTGATGGACCTGAACGTACGCGAAGATGGTGCTTATATTTTTCTCGTTGATAGCCAGCGCCGAATACTGTTCCACCCTGACCCGAAAAAAATTGGAGAGGTCTTGGTGGCTAACCGTCTTGTTGATGCCGCGCTCGATCACACCAACGGATCGATGCAGGCGATCAATGAAAGTGGGAATGAAGTGCTGGCCGGATACGCCACAATCCCTAGCAGCCACTGGGGGGTAGTATCCCAGCAGCCGCTCGCCAGTATACAGGCGAGCTTGGAGAGCACCGCGAAGAAAGTCGCAAAAGGTGTTGCGCCACTCGGTCTGTTTGGCCTTCTAATGGTCTGGTGGATTGGGCGGAAAATTTCTGTACCCCTTTCCCGCTTGGCCGAGAACGCCAAGCGCCTGGACGCACCGGAGTGCTACGAACGCATCATTGCGATACCAGCCGATTATATTGAAAGCTGGCAGATTCGCCGTGCATTGCTCTTAGCAGCCAATCTCCTTCAGGAGAAGATTGGCAGGCTTAATCTCCAAGCTCAAAGCGACCCCTTGACCGGCCTGACGAATCGCAGGGGAATGGATGAAGCGATAGGTTTATGGCAAGAAACCCTCAAGTCATTCGCAGTCATCTCAGTAGACATAGATCACTTCAAAGCAGTCAACGATACTTATGGCCACGGGGTTGGTGATGAAACTTTACTCGAGGTGGCCCGGCTGATGAAACACGCTTCGCGACCAGATGATTTGGTCTGTCGAGTAGGGGGCGAAGAATTTGTGTTATTACTCCCAAATAGCCCGGCCTCTGTTGCGACAAATGTTGCGGAAAGACTGCGAGCAGTCGTAGCATCGGCGCAGTTCGAAACTGTTGGCCATATAACAATATCGCTAGGCGTCGCCCTCTGGAGAGCGGGTGAGCCAGTGACGGCCACCTTTGAAAAGGCAGATCAACTTCTTTACCGAGCCAAGTCTCTAGGCCGTAATCGTGTCGTTTCTGAAAACCTAAACTTACAAGTAGCAGGCTGACGAGAAGGCGCTATAGTGCAGATGCGCCGCCCCTGTGCTTGACCGTTTCAAACACCAGGCTGTGAGGTCTACGTCATGATTCGCAGAACGTCGTTTTTATTACTCATAGGTAGCCAAATACCGTGGACAGGGTCGGACGTTTGAGTGGTGCTGTGGATAGATGCGTAATAGAGACCAGATGTCCCGCCAAGCGCTATCGATGTTGAATGGACGTCCGCCCACTGCTGAACGTCCGCTGTGGGTCGAAAGCAGCCGGTCACGAATGCCCGCTTTCGACCCACAGCGGTCGGCCACGGTCTATCTTTTAAGACTTGAGTCAGATTGATCGAGGCCTTGATGCATGAATTCTCTCTGGATCGCAGTGGCCATTTTTGGGTGCTTGGTTGCCGCCTCGCTTCTCATGATGCAGTGGTACCCAAAGCTGGCATCCCACCATAGAGACGAAGACACAAATACAGTGATTCGCCTGGTAGCTAACATTTTTGTGGTTATGACATCGCTGGTCTTTGGATTGATGATCAATTCTGCCAAAAATACCTTCGAGTCCATTGACGCTAACTTTCATGGGTATGCAACCAGT
>NZ_BCBP01000055.1:0-52079 GCF_001753955.1 Pseudomonas sp. NBRC 111139 | reverse complement strand
TCGGCAATCCGGCGCGGCAAACCTGTGCTGTTCTACTATTGGAACCCGACCCCGCTGATGGGGCGCTACAAGCTCATCCGGCTGGAAGAACCCCCGTTCGATGCCCAGGCCTGGGCCACCCTCACCGACCCCGCCAACCCCAACCCGAAAGGCAGCCGCTCGCTGCCGGCAAAGTTGTCGATCGGCGTGTCCAAAGCCTTTCGCGAAAACTACCCAGACTTGGTCAGTGTGTTCGAACAGGTCAACCTGCCCATCGATCGCCTGAACAAGGCCCTGGCCGTCATGAGCGAAAAACGCACGCCCCCGCGCGAAGCCGCCCTCACCTTCCTGCGCGATCACCGCGAGGTGTGGAAAGCCTGGCTGCCGGCGGACATCGCCGCCAAGGTCGAGGCCAGCCTGTGAGCAGCGGTTTCCCGCAGACCCTGCAGTTTTCCTTTGCCGACAGCATCAACCGCCTGGTCGACGGGTTGGTATTGAACTACGGCGACCACCTGCGCAGTTTGTCTGACCAGTTGCTGCAACTGCTGGTCGGCCTGGAGAACCTGTTGCGCCTGTTGCCTTGGTGGCTGTTGTTGTTGCTGGTGGGCCTGCTGGCCTGGCACGCCAGCCGCAGCCTGCTGCGCAGCGCCGTGCTGGTCGCGCTGCTGGCCTTGATCGGTATGCTCGGGCTCTGGGACAAGCTGCTGCAGACCCTGGCCCTGGTGCTGGTCAGTACCGGCCTGTGCGTACTGGTGGGTGTGCCGCTGGGCATCCTGCTGGCCGCCCGGCCACTGGCCAGGCGGCTGCTGTTGCCGGTACTCGATGTGATGCAGACGCTACCTGCGTTCGTTTACCTGATCCCGGTGCTGATGCTGTTTGGCCTGGGCAAGGTGCCTGCCGTGTTCGCCACGCTGATCTACGCCCTGCCGCCGCTGGTGCGGTTGACCGAACTGGGCCTGAGCCAGATCGACCCCTCGTTGTTGCAGGCCGCACACGGCCTTGGCGCCAGCCGCTGGCAGCGGTTGCGGCGCATCGCCCTGCCCCTGGCGCTGCCGAGTATCATGGCCGGGCTCAACCAGTCGGTCATGATGGCCTTGTCGATGGTGGTCGTGGCGTCGATGATCGGCGCCCGTGGGTTGGGTGAGGATGTGCTGGCGGGGATCCAGACCTTGAATGTTGGCCAAGGGATGGAGGCCGGGCTGGCAATTGTCGCCCTGGCCATGGTGATCGACCGGATCAGCCAGGCCTATGGGCGTAGCAGTCGCTGAGCCGTATCGGCAAGGCCTGGGAGCAGCCTTGTGCTGCGAGAGGGCCGGGCCTGACAATATGCCTCTGTCAGCTGAGAACCGGACCTCAACCGCATGTCCCTGAAAGCCCTGCGCACCTTGGTGACCATCGCCCGCCACGGCACCTTTGCCCGCGCCGCCGACCTGCTCAGCCTCACCCCCTCGGCGGTCAGCCTGCACATCAAAACCCTCGAAGACGAACTGAAGGTGGCCTTGTTCGACCGTAGCCGCAGGCAGGTGGTGCTGACCGAAGCCGGCCAGTTGGCGGTGGCCCGCGCCGAAAGCCTTCTGGCTGCCTATGACGAACTGGCCGATGCCCTGGCCAGCGGCCCAAGCCTGCGTGGCCGCTTGCGCCTGGGGGCGATCCACACGGTGCTGGCGCGGCGCTTGCCCAAGGCGCTGGTGTGGATCAAGGCCCATCACCCGCAGCTACACATCAGCGTGGCCTCGGGCATGTCGGCGGAGCTGGCGCGGCGCGTGGAAGACGGTGAGCTCGATGCGGCGATCACCACCGAACCGGTCAGCCCTTACCCGCAGAACCTGGACTTTACACCGCTGTTCGAGGACCGTTTCTGGGCCATTGCCAGCCCTGAGCTGGCCGGGTATAGCGTGCCGCAGTTGCTGGCCAGCCAGCCATTCCTGCGCTTCGACAAGCGAGCCTGGGCCGGCCGGCAGATCGAGCAGGAACTACGCCGCCAGCAGGTGCAGGTGAGCGAACTGATGGAACTGGACAGCCAGGAAGCCCTGGCGCGCATGGCGGTGATGGGCCTGGGCGTGGCGGTCATCCCCATGGCAGATGACGACCTGCAACGCTTGCCACCCGCCACCTGCCTGCCGTTTGGCGAGCCGCAGCTGACCCGGCGGGTGGTGTTGCTGGAGCATGAAAAAAGCCAGCGGCGGCATTTGAGTGCGGTGTTGAAGACCGCCCTGGAAGCCTGACACCAGGCTGCTCCAAAGCGCGATCTGCACCCACCAACATGCATTTTTCCTCAACGGTCACTGAAGAAAACAACGTTTTTACAGATTGATCCGCCCCCGTAGTCTGTGCACGTACCCGACCACGGAATGCTGACCATGCTGCACTTGCTGCTGACCACCCTGCTCCCCATCATCCTGCTGATAGCGCTGGGTACCTTCCTGCGCCTTCGCGGTTTTCTTGCCGAGAGCTTCTGGCCTGGCGCCGAGCGCCTGAGCTACTACGTCCTGCTGCCGTCGCTGTTCCTCCATGGCCTGGCCACCGCCAACCTCGATGGCATACCGGTGCTGGGCATGGCCGGCGCACTGATGCTCTCGACCCTGGCCGGTGCCGTATTGCTGATGCTGTATCAGGGCGCGGCGAACCATGAGGGTGCCGACTTCACCTCGGTGTTTCAGGGCGGTATCCGCTTCAACAACTACATCGGTGCCACCCTGGCTGCGGGCATCTACGGCAGCGCCGGGATTGCCCTGGCGGCGGTGGCCAACGCTGCCATCGTGCCCTTGGTCAACCTGCTCTGCGTGCTGGTGTTTGCCCGCTTCAGCGCCCGTCACAGTTCGCCAGCCACAGTGCTTCGGGCGATCTTCGCCAACCCGTTGATCGTCGGCTGCGCAGGGGGGCTGGTGCTACGGGCCACGGGGCTGGGCTTGCCGGCCGGTATCGACGCCACGGTCAAGGCCTTGGGCCAGGCCGCACTGCCTTTGGGCCTGCTGTGTGTCGGCGCTGCCCTGGGCGGCGCCAGCCTCGGCCAGCAGGTACGGCCGCTGATGGCAGCATCGACGTTCAAGTTCCTGGTCATGCCACTGACCACCTGGGGCGTTTGCCGGCTGCTCGGCCTGAGTGGCCAGGCAGCGGTGGTGGCGGTGTTGTTCCAGGCGCTGCCAACCGCTTCGTCATCTTATGTCATGGCCCGGCAAATGGGCGGCAATGCGCCACTGATGGCCACCCTCATCGCCCTGCAGACCGTGGCTGCGGCCGCCACCCTGCCTTTGGTATTAATGCTTACGCTTGGCTAGACTGAAATTCTGCCCACTGCCTGGTAATGTGCCCATGCGCCTTCACTTGATGCTGATCGGCTTGACCTCGGCCCTGCTCGCAGGCCCCCTGTATGCCGCTGATCCAGCCAAAGCCGCCGTTGCCGAGGACAAGGCCGCAGTGCTTGAAGAAAAGGTCGTCGAAGATGCGCCGCCCCCCAGGAAGGCAGAGAAACTGACCCCAGGCGAAACGCAGGCAGTGGACCCGGCTGGCCAGGCGCCGCTGGATGACAGCATCACCTGCCTGGCACGTACCATCTACTGGGAAGCCAAAGGCGCCGACGCCAAAGACATGACCGCAGTGGCCAGTGTGGTGCTCAACCGCCTGGGCCACGATGGCTTTCCCGACACCATCTGCGCGGTAGTCAAACAGGGTGTGGAGACCAAGGCGTGTCAGTTCTCATGGTGGTGTGACGGGCGCCCGGACCAGGTCGAGGAACCGCAACGCTACGACGTTGCCAAAGAGATCGCACGCAAGGCGCTGAACCAGCAGTTGAAAGACCCCACCGACGGCGCATTGTACTTTCACGACCGCACGGTGCGCCCCGACTGGGCGAAGGCTTATCGCAAGACCGCGCAGACCACCCACTTCCTGTTCTACAAGCCGAACCAGGCGTTGGCCCATTGACGCGTAAACGGCTGACAACGCCGGCCCGATGCGAATGACTGGCACCTGACCGCACTTTTCCACGGGCCTGGGGTCTACTCCCTCTTTTGCCGCCAGTAACGATTGCCGGTGTTTTCATTGCCTTGCACGACCTCGGGCCAAAAGCCCCGGGCTTGTGTAGGATGAGCAGCGCACACCACGACGCTGCCAGTCATAGGGAGATCCACATGCGCGTCCTGACATCCGTTGTCGCCTTGTCACTGGGCCTGGTCGCTTCGACCGGGGCGCTGGCAGCCACCGGCGAAGAGGCGCAGTTGATCGATTCGATCAATGTCTACCGCAGCAAGGCCCAGCCCTGCGGTGGCGAGGCGTCGTTGGAACTGCCGCCGCTCAACAGCGACACACGCCTTGCGCTGTCGCCAGAGGGCACCCGCGACCTGCAACAGGCCATGACCCGCGCCGCCTACCCCATGGTCAGCGTCCAGGCCATCAGCCTGTCGGGGCCACGCGACGCACGCGCCGCCATGCATGCCATCGAGGAAAGCTTCTGCCAGGTGGTGCTCGACCCACAATTCGTCGATATCGGCGTCAGCCAGGAGGGCCGCGACTGGCGCATCGTGCTGGCACGGCCGCTGCTCAGCGGCCGCCTGGGCGACTGGCAGGCCGAGGGACAGAAGGTGCTGCAGGAGGTCAACGCCGCGCGCAAGGTGCCACGGCAATGCGGCGGCCAGCCGTTTGCCGCCGCCCCGCCACTGAGCTGGAGCACAGTGCTGGCCGGGGTCGCCGCCAACCACACTCGGGCCATGGCCAACCAGAACTTCTTCGATCACATCGACAAAGATGGCCGCACACCCGGTGACCGGGCGGAACTGGCCGGGTATCTGTATCAGCAGATCGGCGAAAATATCACCGCCGGGCGTGACACCGCGCAAAAGGTCGTCAACGGCTGGCTGGACAGCCCGGGGCACTGCGCCACGCTGATGAATCCGGACTTCCGTGAACTGGGCGCTGCCTATGCGATGGACCCCAAGAGCGATGCAGGGATCTACTGGACAGGGTTGTTCGGGACGCCGCAGTAGATCACGTGAACGGGTAATGACCTGCACGCAACTGCAGGGCCGTACACCCAAACCGACGCCGCACGCACTTGCCAAGGTAGCTGGCATCACCCAGGCCCACCTCATCGGCAATCTGCGCCAGGCTGTGGCTGGAGTTGAGCAAACGCCAGCGCGCCTGCTGCAAGCGCATCTCCAGCCACCAGGCCTTGGTGCTCATGCCGTGGCTGGCCTGGAACTGCCGGTCCAGTTGACGCCGGCTGATGCCCAGTTCTGCAGCCAGCTGCTCCACGGCCAACGGCGTGCCCAGGTGATGACGCATCAGTGCTTGCGCCCGTTGCACCTGGCGCCCCTGACCAGTACCCAGCTCCAGCGAGCGCAAGGCGTGACGGCTGTCGCGGGTCTCGTCCACCAGCATGTCAGCCAGCCCTTTGAGCGCACGGGTTCGCCCGCAAGCGCGTGACAGTAGTGCAACGGCCAGGTCTATGGCGGCAGTGCCACCGGCGCACGTGATGCGGTTGCCATCGATGCAGTACAACTGCTCGCGCAGCAGCTGCAACTGCGGAAACGCAGCACGAAACTCGGCTTCGTGACGCCAGTGCACCACCACCTTGTGCCCCTGCAGCAGGCCGCAGGCAGCCAGCAGGAAGGCGCCATTGTCGACCCCCACCAGCTTGACTCCCGCCTTGGCGGCCTGCCTGAGCAACGCCTGGTAACGTGGCGCCAACGCCGCGGTGGCCATGGCACTGCGACCGCCGAACACCACCAGGTAGTCGAAAAGGTCGAGGTCGAGCTGATCGGCAATGGCCTCGACCTGCAGCACCGCGCCACTGCTCGACGGTACCGGCTCAAGGCTGAGCCCCGCCACCGTCCAACTGCAATAGCGTTGTTGGCTGTAGTCCTCGTCGTCGGCGCTGAAGCGCAATTTGTCGAGAAAGGCGCCAAACGGCAGCAAGGCAAAATCCGGTAACGGCATGATCAGCAAGCGAATGTCGGGCGGCATGAAACCACGTCCAGAAAAGACTCTTGTATGACCAGATAGTACTCTTTCAGCGTGAGCGTTGCGCCATAGACTGTCGCCCTCTCTCGAACAAGGCAGTTTTCAACATGGCACTGGACACCTGGCTCATCTACCTGCTGGCCAGCATCGGCCTGTCGCTGACCCCAGGGCCCAACAGCCTGTTGGCGTTGACCCATGGCGCGCTCTATGGCGCACGGCGAACGCTGTTCACCATCGTGGGCGGGGTATTGGGTTTCAGCGCCCTCATCGCCTTGACCATGTTCGGCCTCAGCGCACTGCTGCAGACCTCGGCGGCAGTGCTGAGCGTCCTGAAGTGGGTGGGTGGGGCTTATTTGATCTGGCTGGGCATTCAACTGTGGCGCAGTCCAGGCCTGCAGCTGGAATTGACCGCGCACAGCGCGCGGCTGGGCAATGCCGGGCTGTTTCGCCAGGGCCTGCTTTCGGCCATGGCGAACCCCAAGGTGCTGCTGTTCTATGGTGCCTTCCTGCCGCAGTTCATCGACCCACAGCGAGGGCTGGTGCTGCAATTTGCGGTGATGGCCGCGACCTTTGCCAGCGTCGAGTTTCTGGTCGAATACCTGCTGGCGCGCCTGGCGTTTCGCATTCGGCCATGGCTGGCCAAGGGTGGCAAAGGTTTCAATCGTTGCTGCGGGAGCCTGTTTGCCTTGATTGGCCTGGCGCTGCCGCTTGGCCGATAGCGGGCCCGCGAACACGGGCGAAGCCCGTGCCCTGCACCGCGTCACGGTTCAACCCCGGCGTGCTTTGAGTAGGAACACAACCAGCGCCACACCCGGCAACCCCGCCCCCACCAGTGCCACGCCCTGCCAGCCAAACTGGCTGAACAACGCACTGGCCACCGCCGACCCCAGCGCCCCGCCCAGGAAGATGCTGGTCATGTACACCGCATTCAGCCGCCCGCGGCTGGCAGGGTCCAGTGCGTACACTTCACGCTGGCCGATGACCATGTTCATCTGCACCGCAAAGTCCAGCAACACGCCGGTAAGGCCCAGGCCAATCACGCTGTATCCCGGCACTGTCAGCCCCAGCAACAAGGACGCCGGCGCCAGCAACAGCGCCAGCAGCGAGCCGGCCCGGGCATGCCCGGCATCGGCCAGGCGGCCGGCCATGGGCGCAGCAACGGCACCCACCGCGCCGATAAGGGCGAACACAGCGATCTGGCTTTGTGACAAGCCATGCTCACCGGCAAGCGCCATCGGCACTGCCGTCCAGTAAAGGCTGAACGCTGCAAACATCAATGCCTGGAACAACGAACGCTGGCGCAACAGCGGATAACGACGCAGCAGTGTGAGCAACGACAGCATCAGCCCGGCATAGCTGGCTTTGTGCTCGGGCCGCCGCTGCGGCAAGGTCAATGACAGCAACAGGATGATCGCCAGCATTACCCCGGCGGCGCCAATGAACACCGCACGCCAGCCAAAGTGGTCGGCCACCACGCTCGACAGCGGTCGCGCCAGCAGGATGCCCAGCAGCAAGCCGCCCATGATGTTACCGACCACACGACCACGCTGCTGCTCCGGCGCCAGATGCGCCGCCAGCGGGATGAGCATCTGCACCGACACCGAACTGAAGCCGATCAGCAGTGCGTAACCCAGGAACAGTTGCCCCTGGCCACTGCTGCTGGTGCCCGCCAGCAGCAGGCTGACGCAGGCCAGGACCGCGGTGGCCACCATCAGGCGGCGGTTTTCCAGCAGGTCGGCCAGCGGTACCAGCAATAACAGGCCCAGGGCATAGCCCAACTGCGTGAGCGAAACGATCAGGCTGGCATGCTCGGTGGACAGCCCCAGGTCGGGGGCGATCAGCCCGACGATGGGCTGGGCGTAGTAGATGTTGGCAACGATCGCGCCGCAGCAGAACGCCAGCAGCACTACCAGAGCCCGGCTCAGGCTGGCGGCTGCCGGTTGCGCTGTCGCAAGGGAGGGGTTCATGCGAAGTTCCTCGACAAGGGTTGGGTATATGCCGGCCACCTTACCCATGGACGTCAGCGCCGAGAATCCCGCGGTGGCGCAATGCGGCTTTGCGCACTGCGCAACACTAGTGACCGTGTATGAGCAAATTTTCGCAAAAGTCGATGAATGCGTTTACCCGCCGTGAGCCCCGGTGGTTGGGCATATACAGGGCGTTGATGCTGCTATTGGCTGCGCCAGGACTGGCCTGCCAGTCGGGGAATACCCGTTGCAGGCGCCCTGCCAACACATCCTCGCGTACCAGCCAATCGGCCAGCAGTGCGATACCACTGCCTGCCAGTGCCGTTTCACGCAACATGTCGGCATTGGCGCTGCGCAAGGGCCCGCTTACGTCCAGTTCCAGGCTGTCCTGGCCACAGGTCAGGCGCCAGGGGCGCGCTTTCTGCCCATAGCGAAAGCGCAGGCAGGCATGGTCAAGCAACTCCCGGGGATGCTGCAGTGGCTCACGCCCGGCCAGGTAAGCCGGGCTGGCCACCAGCCAACGCTGAAAACGGCCGAGCCGGCGGCACACCAATTCGTCATTGGGCGAAGGGTCACCCAGGCGAATCGACAGGTCATAGCGCCCGTCAAGCAAGTCGTCCAGGCGGTCGCTGAGGTCGATGTCCAGTTCCAGCGCCGGGTGCTGCGCCAGGAATGGCCCCAGGTGCGGGGCGATGACCCGCCGGCCGAACTCCACTGGCAGGCTCAGGCGCAGTACACCGACAGGCTCCTCGCCGCGATCGGCGATGCTGGCATCCGCCTCGTCCAGTGCTTCAAAAATGCCCCGTGCCCGCTGGTAGTAACGGGCGCCGGCCTCGGTCAGGCTGACCTGGCGCGTCGAGCGGTTGAGCAAGGTGGCGCCCAGCGACGCTTCCAGGGCATCGACCAGACGTGTCACCGACGATGTCGCCAGCCCTAGCCTGCGCGCGGCAGCAGAAAAGCCTTGGGCATCGACAGTGGCCACGAACATTTTCATCGCCAGCAGCTTGTCCATGTTCAGCCCGTCTTCCAAAACTCGGAAAGTTCTTACAAACAGCCGGGCGGGTCAAGCCGCGCGCGCCAAGGCGATTGCGTCCATAGTGGAATCACCCCATTTCCAAGGAGGCTCACCATGACCCTGAACAACCTGCTGACCGCCCTGCCGCCCTGCGATCCCGCCAGCGCCGAACGTGTCGACGAATTGCTCAGCCGCCCGGGCATCCGCGTGGAGCGTATCGTCTCCAGCGGGCAGGCCAGCCCACCCGGCTTCTGGTACGACCAGGCCGAAGGCGAGTGGATCATGTTGCTCAGTGGGGCTGCCGCCCTGCGTTTCGAGCACGAGCGCCACACCCGCCTGCTGGCGCCGGGCGATTGTCTGGACATCCCCCCGCACGACCGCCACCGCGTGGAATGGACCGCGCCCGGCACCGCCACCATCTGGCTCGCGGTGTTCTATAGCAGCAGCACCCCATGGCCGGCCTGAAGGGGCCATGCCTGCCCGTGCACAAGGCGCAATTGTCCCGACGCCGTGCAAGGTTGGGCTTACGACCAAAGCATGAATACAAATCGAAGAGGCGTCATAAACGCCTCGTTCAATGCGTTTTTCAGCACATTATCTATACTTTTGGCCACATCTTCGTAAGTTCAGCCCTGCGACAATCAGCCTCGCTCAATTATGTACCAACTTGTTAATTAGCAAGCTAAGGGCTTAAACTGCGCGCATTCCACCTGCTGAGATCCCTGGCATGAAAGAAACACCGCGCGCCTCTGGCGCCACAAACTTCATCCTGGTCGGCCTGGGCGTGATCATCGCCCTGCTCGGCCTCCTCCTCGCTGCTGGCGGCGTCAAGCTCGCCGGTCTGGGCGGTTCCTGGTACTTCCTGATCGGCGGCTTGGCCATGGCCATCGCCGGTGTTCTCATTGCTCGCTGCAAGAAGGCGGGCGCCTGGCTGTATGCCGTGTTCCTGGTCGGTACTGCCATCTGGGCACTGATCGATGCGGGCCTGGTGTTCTGGCCGCTGTTCTCGCGCCTGTTCATGTTCGGTGCAATCGGCATGGTCGTGGCGCTGGTCTACCCGCTGCTGGCGCGTGCCAACGGCGCCAGCGCCGGGCGCGGTGCGTACGGCGTAGCCGGGGTAATGGCCGTGGTACTGGTGATCGCGGTCGGCAACATGTTCGTTGCCCACCCAAGCGTCGCCCCCACCGGCAAGGGCCCGGGCATGACCCCGGTCGAAGCCGGCAAGGAACAGAAAGACTGGGCCCACTACGGCAACACCGAAGGTGGCAGCCGCTTCGCCGCGCTGGACCAGATCAACCGTGACAACGTCAACAAGCTGAAAGTGGCCTGGACCTACCACACCGGCGACGTCGCGATCAGTGACGGCAACGGTGCCGAAGACCAGCTCACCCCGCTGCAGATCGGCAGCAAGGTGTTCATCTGCACCCCGCACAACAACCTGATCGCACTCGATGCCGACACAGGCAAAGAGCTGTGGAAGAACGAAATCAACGCCCAGTCCAAGGTCTGGCAGCGCTGCCGTGGCATGGCGTACTTCGACGCCACCGCCGCCATCGCCCAACCGACCCAGCCGAACAGCTCGCCGGTCACCGGCGGTACCGTACCGGCTGGCGCCAACTGCCAGCGTCGCCTGCTGACCAACACCATCGATGGCCGCCTGATTGCCGTCGACGCCGACACCGGCGAGTTCTGCCAGGGCTTCGGCAACAACGGCCAGGTCAACCTGATGGCCGGCCTGGGTAACGTGCCAGACTCCTACTACCAGCTGTCTTCGGCACCGCTGATGGCCGGCACCACCGTGGTGGTTGGCGGCCGTGTTGCCGACAACGTCCAGACCGATATGCCAGGCGGCGTGATCCGCGGCTTTGACGTGATCACCGGTGAAATGCGCTGGGCCTTCGACCCGGGCAACCCGGAAGACCGCCAGGCTCCGCAGGGCGACAAGACCTACGTGCGCAGCACCCCGAACAGCTGGGCGCCGATGTCCTACGACCCGGCGATGAACACCGTGTTCCTGCCCATGGGTTCGTCGTCCACCGACATCTACGGCGTAGAGCGCAGCAAACTGGACCACACTTACGGCGCTTCGGTGCTGGCCCTGGACGCCACCACCGGCAACCAGAAATGGGTGTTCCAGACCGTGCACAATGACCTCTGGGACTTCGACCTGCCCATGCAGCCAAGCCTGATCGACTTCACCAAGGACGACGGCCAGTCGGTACCTGCGGTGGTGATCGGCACCAAGGCCGGGCAGATCTACGTGCTCGACCGTGCCACCGGCAAGCCGCTGACCCAGGTCGACGAAGTGCCGGTCAAGCCAAGCAACATCCCGAACGAGCCGTACTCCCCTACCCAGCCCAAGTCGGTGGGCATGCCGCAGATCGGCGCGCAGACCCTGACCGAATCGGACATGTGGGGTGCCACCCCGTATGACCAGCTGCTGTGCCGCATCGACTTCAAGAAGATGCGCTACGACGGCCTGTACACCGCGCCGGGTACCGACCTGTCGCTGAGCTTCCCGGGTTCGCTGGGTGGCATGAACTGGGGCAGCATTTCTACCGATCCGGTGCATGGCTTCATCTTCGTCAACGACATGCGTCTGGGCCTGTGGATCCAGATGATCCCGTCGCAGAACAAAGGTGGCGCGGCTTCCGGTGGCGAAGCACTGAACACTGGCATGGGCGCGGTACCGCTCAAGGGCACCCCGTATGCCGTGAACAAGAACCGCTTCCTGTCGGTCGCCGGCATTCCATGCCAGGCACCGCCGTTTGGCACCCTGACCGCCATCGACATGAAAACCCGCCAGGTGGCCTGGCAGGTCCCGGTCGGCACCGTTGAAGACACCGGCCCGCTCGGTATCCGCATGCACCTGCCGATCAAGATCGGCCTGCCAACGCTGGGCGGCACCCTGTCTACCCAGGGCGGCCTGGTGTTCATCGCCGGTACCCAGGACTTCTACCTGCGTGCCTACGACAGCAGCAACGGTAACGAAATCTGGAAGGCTCGCCTGCCAGTAGGCAGCCAGGGCGGCCCGATGACCTACGTCTCGCCGAAGACCGGCAAGCAGTACGTGGTGATCACCGCTGGCGGCGCCCGCCAGTCGACTGACCGTGGCGACTATGTGATTTCTTACGCTCTGCCGTAAGACCGCGTCGCCTGCTTCGCGGGCAAGCCCGCTCCTACAAGGCCCCTGTAGGAGCGGGCTTGCCCGCGAATGCCCCTCAAAGACAACCCGAGATTCTGTAATGCCATCCGCAACTCGCATCACCCCCACCCTGCTGCTGGCCCTGGCCAGCACCACTGCCCTTGCCAGCGACGACCTCATGACCCGCAGCACCCTGACCGGTGACTGGGGCGGCCTGCGCCATCAACTCGAAGAAGACGGCGTCAAGATCACCGGCGACTACAGCGGTGAAACCGCCTACAACGCCCACGGTGGCCTGCACCGTTCGGCGCGCTATTCGCAGAACGTCAAGCTGGGTGTGCAGTTCGACCTGTCGAAACTGTACGGTCTGGACAACGGCGGCAAGGTCCAGCTGACCATCAACGACCGCCGCGGTAACAGCGCCTCGGAAGACCTGGTCGGCAACCGCCTGCCAATCCAGGAAAACTACGGTGGCCTGTACACCCGCCTGACCGAGCTGAGCTACGAGCGCACGCTGTTCACCCCGGCGCTCAACGTAAAACTCGGCTACATGGCCATGGGCAACGACCTCGGCGGCCTGGACAGCGGCATCCTGTGCAACTTCATGAACGCCGGCTTCTGCGGCCACCCGCTGAACATGTCCGGCGGCAGTGGCTGGACCAACTACCCCAACGCCCACCTCGGCGTGCGGGTGAAGTACGACCTGTCGCCAGCCTGGCAGCTGCGCGTGGCGGCGTTCAACGTCGACCCCGAGAGCAACGGCAACTCCAGCCGCGCCTGGCACCTGGGGCCCAAGCACACCACCGGCACCGTGGTACCGGTAGAACTGGTATACAAGCTGCAGGGTGAACTGCCAGGCGAGTACAAACTGGGCTACTACTACGACAGCTCTGATGTGAAACGCATCGGCAGCGACGATGAAGTGTCCGGCCGAGGTGGCCATTACCTGCTGGTCGACCAGGCGGTGTGGAACGACCAGGCCTCCCCAGGCCGAAGCCTGCACGCCTTCGGCCAGTACTCGGCGTCGAGCAAGGCCGCTTCGCCGTTCACCAAGTGGTATGGCGCCGGCGTGGTGCTGTACAAGCCGTTCGAAGGCCGCCCGAAAGATACCGTGGCACTGGGTTACGGCCGCGCCGTGCCCAACCCGCGTAGCCGCGATGTGCTGGAGGATGCCGCGTTCAACGCGGGCCAGCAGTTCCCGGATATCGACAGCGCCGAGCAGTTGATCGAACTGAGCTACGGCTACCAGGCCACGCCATGGCTGAACCTGCGTCCGGATGTGCAATACATCATCGAGCCAGGGGCGTTCTCGGGCAAAGACATCGACAATGCACTGGTGGTTGGCCTGCAGGTCAAGGCGACCTTCTGAACGCCGGGGCCGCACTGCGGCCCATCCGCCGGCGCAACCCTCAAGCCTGTTTGAGGTAGTCCACCAGCCTCAACAGCATGGCATCACAGCCGCGCAACTGCTCGACACTGACAAACTCATCCGGCTTATGGCCCTGGTCCATGCTGCCAGGCCCGCACACCACGGTGGGGATGCCCGCCTGGTCGAACAAGCCACCTTCGGTACCAAACGCTACCGTGCCGAACGTATCCGAGCCGCTGAGTAGCGCCACCAAGCGCGCAGCCTCGCTGTCTTCCGGTGTCGCCAGCCCCGGATAGGCACTCAGCGGCGCCAGGCGAATGGCGCTGGCGGTATTGACCTTGCGCATACGCGGCAGCAACTCGGCTTCAGCATAGGTTTGTAACTGGTCGGCCACCGCCTGCGCCTCGAACCCTGGGAGCGCGCGCACTTCGAAATCGAACTCGCACTCGGCTGGCACGATGTTCAGCGCCCTGCCCCCTTTGATCACGCCGGTCTGCACCGTGGAGAACGGCGGATCGAAGCGCTCGTCGTGATGAGCCGGCAGTGCCAGGGCCTCGCCGATTTCACCCAACTTGCCAATCAGTTTCGCCGCATACTCGATGGCGTTCACCCCATACGGTGCGTACGCCGAATGGCACGCTGCGCCCTGTACCTGGCAACGCATTGCCAGCTTGCCCTTGTGCCCCAGCACCGGTTTGAGTTCGGTGGGTTCACCGATCAGACACAGCCGTGGTTTACACGGGCGCTGTTCGAGGGCAGCCAGCATCGAGCGCACGCCCAGGCAACCGACTTCTTCGTCATAGGAAAATGCCAGGTGTACCGGCATGCGCAGCGGCTGGGCGAGAAAAGCGGGCACAGCAGCCAGCACCGAGGCGATAAAGCCTTTCATGTCGGCCGTGCCGCGGCCATACAGACGGCCGTCACGCTCACTCAGGGCAAACGGCTCGACCGTCCAGGCCTGGCCATCCACCGGCACCACATCGGTATGTCCAGACAGCACCACACCACCCACATCCCTGGGGCCAATAGTGGCGAACAGGTTGGCCTTGGTGCCCTCCGGGTTATGGAACAGCTCGCACTCCACCCCCAGCTCGGCCAGGTAATCACGGATAAAACCGATCAGCGCCAGGTTGGAGTCGCGGCTCACCGTGGCAAAGCCGATCAGCCGGGCCAGCAGTGCGCGACTGGCAAACTCACTCATCGCCCGGCACCCCATAGCTTGGCGCGGCGGTCGGGTTGAGGGCGCGGGTGACGTAATCCTGCATCTGCGGGCGATAGGCTTGCCACAGGCCATCGAGCACGCCGATCGGGTCGCTATCGGCCCAGTCGACGCGCAGGTCCACCAGCGGCCAGGTCAGCTCGCCAGCAATCTTCAGCGCCGCCGAGTGCACGGGCCCGGCTTCGCCACCCGCTGCCATCGCCGCGTGCATGGCTGCCAGCAGGCGGTCGGCCAGGTGGCCGCCGGCCTGCTCGAAGGCCAGTACCATGGCTTCGATCACCTGGGTCGAGGACAGCAGGTTGCCAGCCGCCGCGCATTGTTCGCCGGCCATTGCATGGTGTGTGCCCAAGGCTTCCCGCCCGGTGAACAGGGCCACCTGGCCTTGGCTGTCGATCACCGTGACCTGGCGGTACTCACTCCAGCCATTGGCACTGAGCACCCCGTCCAGCGCAGCGGCGGGCGGCAACTGGCCATGCTCCAGGGCATCGAGAATCTGCGGGCCCAGCGCCGGCAGGGTGATGTTCTGGGTCGAGACCGCGCCCACACCGGCACGCACCCAGGGGCAACGAGCCCCCACGGCGATGCTCGACGAGCTGATGGCAATACCGACCTGGCCGGTTTCCTGGCAACGACCAATGATGGAGAACGTCATGTCATGGTTCCTGTTGTGCTGTGCGATACACGGCATTCTGAGTGGAACCTTCGAGCGGGCGAAACGACCTTTTTCCGAGGGGGTAGGCAGGAAAAAACTAGGCTCACGGGCCCGCTCTCTGCACCCGCTCGAAAAACCACGTCACCCACCCGGCCAACCTGCCCCACAGGCCAGAGAAATCAAGGCCTTCGCCGTTTTATCGGCAAGCACCAGCTAAATACTATTTTCGCCATTTCCACGGCATCCCTAGTCTGGCTCCAGGCAACGGCGGTCCTCCAAACCGACCTGACAAAAACCGCCTGAACAAGGGCTCGGACATGACACTGAACAACCTCGAAATCGACACCCTCGTCGTCGGCGCCGGCCAGGCCGGCGTGGCCATGAGCGAACACCTGAGCAAGCTTGGCGTGCCGCACCTGGTACTGGAGCGCAACCGCATCGCGCAGGCCTGGCGTACTGGCCGCTGGGACTCACTGGTCGCCAACGGCCCGGCCTGGCACGACCGCTTCCCGGGGCTGGAATTCAACCTCGACGCCGATGCGTTCGCCGGCAAGGACCAGGTGGCCGACTACTTCGAGCAGTACGTACGCAAGTACAACCTGCCCGTGCGTACCGGCATTGAAGTGAAGCGCGTGGTGCGTAACAGCGACCGCCCAGGCTTCACCATCGACACCAATGAAGGCGTGATTCGCGCCAACCGCGTAGTCGCTGCCACCGGCCCGTTCCAGAAGCCGGTGATCCCAGCCATCGCGCCGAAAGACAGCAACCTGCACCAGATTCATTCCGCCGCTTATTTCAACCCAGAGCAGTTGCCTGAAGGCGCGGTACTGGTGGTCGGTGCCGGTTCTTCCGGTGTGCAGATTGCCGAGGAATTGATGCGCGCCGGGCGCCAGGTGTACCTGTCGGTCGGCGCCCACGACCGCCCGCCGCGTGCCTACCGCAACCGTGACTTCTGCTGGTGGCTGGGCGTGCTGGGCGAGTGGGACGCGGAAATTGCCAAACCCGGTCGCGAGCATGTGACCATCGCGGTCAGCGGCGCCCGTGGTGGCCACACCGTGGACTTCCGCGCCCTCGCCCACCAGGGCATGACCCTGGTCGGCCTGACCCAGTCGTTCGAAAACGGCGTCGCGCGCTTCCAGGACAACCTGGTCGAGAACATCAACCGCGGCGACGACAACTACCTGGCCCTGCTGGATGCGGCCGATGCCTACATCGAGCGCAACGGCCTGGACCTGCCGGAAGAGCCCGAAGCCCGCCAGCGCCTGGCCGACCCGGAGTGCATGCGCAACCCGCTGCAGCAGCTGGACCTGGCCAAGGCCGGCGTCCGCAGCATCATCTGGGCCACCGGTTACGGCGTGGACTTCAGCTGGCTGCAGGTAGACACCTTCGATGCCAACGGCAAGCCCCAGCACCAGCGTGGTGTGGCCCGTGAACCGGGCGTGTACTTCCTCGGCCTGCCGTGGTTGTCGCGCCGTGGTTCATCGTTCATCTGGGGGGTGTGGCACGACGCCAAGCACGTCGCCGGCCACATCGCCACGCAACGTACCTACACCGCCTACCGCGACCGCGAGCAACGCGCAGCGGATGAGCAGCAAACCGCCAAGATCAGCAATGTCAGCACCCTCGGAGCCCACTGATGCCTACCCATACTCGCATCCGCATGTTCAACACCAAGGAAACCTACCCCAACCAGACCCTGGACAACGACTTGTGCCAGGCCGTGCGGGCGGGCAATACCATCTACGTGCGTGGCCAGGTCGGTACCGACTTCGAAGGCAAGCTGGTAGGCCTGGGTGACCCGCGCGCACAAACCGAACAGGCGATGAAGAACGTCAAGCAACTGCTTGAAGAAGCCGGCTCGGACCTGTCGCACATCGTCAAGACCACCACCTACATCACCGACCCGCGCTTCCGCGAGCCGGTGTACAAAGAGGTGGGCAAGTGGCTCAAGGGCGTGTTCCCGATTTCCACCGGGTTGGTGGTGGCCGGGTTGGCCCAGGCCGAGTGGCTGATGGAGATCGACGTGATCGCCGTGGTACCCGATCAGGAATAACCACAGGCCTGAATGACGGCGGGTGACTGCCACCTGCCCGTCCAGCCACGCCTGGGTTGCCCGTGCCGCTGCTTGCAAGCGTTGAGGTGCGGGCACGCCAACGGACGACGGCACTTGCACACCGAGACGTCGCCCGCAGTTCGCGCGTGGCTGGCTACCCGGCGCAGCTCCAACGCCATCGGGCGTACCACACCCAGCCCACTCAGTAGGTCGCCCTCCCGCCGCTGAGGTCAAACACAAAGCCAGTGGTAAAGCTGCACTCAGGCCCGGCGATCCAGCTGACCATGTTGGCAATCTCCTCGGCCTTGAGGAAGCGCCCCATGGGGATCTTGGCCTTGCTCGCGGCAATATGCTCGGCCGTCATCTCGGCCATCAGCGGCGTCTCGACCATCGCCGGTGCCACGCAGTTGAGCAACACGCCATCCTGCGCCAGCTCCTTGGCTGCCGCCTTGGTGAAAGCGATGACCCCGGCCTTGGCTGCCGAATAGCCCGAGATGTACTGCACACCCTCCTTGCCGGCCATGGAGGCGATATTGACGATGCGCCCGTAGCCGCGCTCACGCATGTGCGCGATGGCGGTGCGGCAGCAATAGAACACACCGTTCAGGTCGATGGCGATGACCTTGTCCCAGGCGTCTGGCGGGTACTCCCAAGACGCCACCACCGGGCCGTTGATGCCGGCATTGTTGACCAAGATCTGCACCTGCCCCAAACGCGCCAGCGTCTGGGTAAAAGCCGCCTCCACCGAGGCCAGCGACGACACATCCACTGCCTGGCGCAGCACCGGCTCGAAGCCGTTTTCCGTACTGTTCCAGCCATCGACGGCAAGGTCCCAGATCACCACCTGGGCGCCGGCGACATGCAAGCGGCGGGCAATCGCCAGGCCGATGCCACGCATGCCACCGGTGACGATAGCGGTTTGGCCTTGCAGGTACTGGCTCATTGTTCAGCTCCATTTTCGACAGAAGGAATATCCGGCAAGCGACGCAGGTCACATGCCTTTTGGGGCGCTAGCCGAGACGATCCTCCAGGCCATGGAGGATGCCGCCCGGGACGGGTGTTCTGTTCAGTGTTCATCAGGGTTGCGCGCTGGTTGTTGGAAGGGCACACAACGGAGGGGCTAGGCAAACCCGAACAATCGCCGAGGGGTGTCCCACATCACTGTGCGGCGCAGCCGGGCATCCGGCATCAGGCGCTCGGCCAACTTCAGCAGCGGGCCGTAGTCCACCCGCGCGGGCTGGCGAATGAACGGCCAGTCCGAACCCCACACACAGGCTTGGGCGCCAAAGGCTTCGAGCAGGGCCTGCACGTATGCACTGCTCTGTTCGAACAAGGCATCCGCTGCGGCAAACTTCTGCATGCCTGACAGCTTCACGCAGGCGCGGCCGCTGTCGGCCAGCCGCAGCAACGCCTGGAAGCCGGCTTGCTGCACACCGGCAGCGACATCCGGGCGGCCGCAATGGTCAATCAACAGACGAGCCTGCGAGCCTTGCAGCAGGCCGTGCAGGTCCAGCAACTGGTCGTCACACACCTGCAGCTGGGCGAACATGCCAAGCTCGGCGAGCTTGCCGAACAGCCCGTCAACGCCCTTGAGGCTGGCTACCCCGTAAAGCGCGGGGTTAAAGGCGATACCCACCACGCCTTGCGCCTGTAACGCCGCCAGCGCGTCGAGGTTGATGTCCGCCTTGACCACCGCCACCCCCTTGAACCGCCCCTGCCCGCTGGCCAAGGCATGCAGCAGGCAGCGGTTGTCGGTGTGGTAGCCGCTGTTGGGGCCCACCAGCAAGGCATGTTGCACGCCGTAAGCCTCCATCACCCGGGTGAACTGCGCCTGGGTGGCGACCTCCTGGCCGGAGGGCGCATAGGGTGCATCGGGGTGATAGGGGAAACGGGCGGGGTCAAACAAATGGTTATGGCAATCGATCTTCGCTTCGTCGAATATGTTCACGCAGCACTCCCGTCAAGCGCCACTGCGCTTGTCTGCAGATCTTGTTATTGTGCGCCGCAAGGGCAGTTAGGCTGGGGTTCACGATACTGTGTGGCCGGCTTTGACGCTCATACCCAGATGGCGAAAACCATAACCGAAGGTAATACACATGCTGCTTGGCAACGAAGGCGCAGACGCAAGCCCCATGGTGTTCAAGCTGCGGCACATGGAAGTGTTCAGGGCGGTGATGCTGACGGGCTCGATCAGCGCGGCGGCCAAATTGCTGTATGTGTCGCAGCCGGCGGTGAGCAAGCTGATCCAGTACATCGAAGCGCGCCTGGCCTACCCGCTGTTCGAGCGCGTCAACAACCGCCTGGTGCCGACGGCCGAAGCGCAGGTGCTGTTTCGCGAGGTCGAGCGGGTGTACCAGGCAGCGTTGCAGGTCAACGAATGTGCCCTGGCGCTGGGCGCTGGCGGCCAGCGCAAGTTGCGTATCTCGTGCAGTGCATCGTTGTCCACGGTGGTGATCCCGATGGCCCTGGCCCAGCTCAAGCGTGAATCACCGTCACTGAATATCGAGTGGCAAACCTCGTTGATGGGCGAAATGCCCAACCAGATCTTGTCGAAGAAGGTCGACCTGTCGATCGCCGCCCTGCCGGTGGTGCACGACCACCTGCATTCGCAAGCGTTCATGCGTGGACGCATGGTAGTGGTGATGCCGCCGGGTCACCCTTTGGCCGGTCAGCCCGCGCTGACCTTGCAGCAGCTGGAGGGCCATGCGTTGCTGCTGTTCCGGCCCGACATGCCGTTTGGCAAGCTGTTGGCCGACCACATCGGGCGCCGCGGGCTACAGCTGAAATCACTGTTGTCGTTCACCAATGCCAACGAGGCTGTGGCGTTGGTCAAGCAAGGCATGGGCATCAGCGTGATCGACGAGTTCGTTGCACAGGACAGCGGGCTGGCGGTGGTGCCGCTGGCCGATGAGATTCACTTCGATATCAGCTTCGTCTATTCGCGCTTCGAGCCGCCCTCGCATGCAGCGCTGCAGTTGATGCGGGTGTTGCAGGGGCAGGCGCAGAAGCTGGGCCGGGCGCTTGCGCCGGGCTGATCAGCTACGCAACTGCCCCACCGAGTCGCCTGATTCCCGGTCGCACCCGCTCCCGCTGGGTAGGTATACATGGGTTCGGTTTAAAAGCCGACCGTGGCCGAGAGCAGATAGGTCCGCGGGGTGGACAGGGTCAACCCCGGCTCACTGTCATCCGACGCCCCTGCCGAGCTCCAGTAGCGATCATCGAGCACATTCTCGACACTGGCCCGCAAGGTAACCTCGGTGGTGTCCACCTTGAAGGCGTAACGTGCGCCCAGGTCATAACGCTCCCAGCCATCGATGCGCTTGCTGTTGTTCTGGTCCAGGTACTGCGAGCTGGAGTGAGTGCCGCGCGCTGTGAAGGTCAGGCCGTTCACCCCTGGCACGTCCCATTCAGCCCCCAGATTGACGTTGTATTCGGGCGTGGCCGGCGCACGGTTGCCATCGTAGGCACCGCCGACGGTGTCGGTCAGCTCGCTGTCGATATACATCACCCCACCCAACACCCGCACGCCCTGCACCGGCTCACCGAACACACTCAGCTCGATGCCGCGGTTGTCACGCTTGCCATTGGGGCCGAACACCCGCGAGGCAGGGTTGGTCTCGTAGGCCGGCTGGCGAATGCGGAAGGCGCTGGCAGTAAAGGCCACCTGGCCGAGGTCGTACTTGGCCTCCACCTCGATCTGGCGGCTGGTGAACGGCGGGAAGATCTGGTCTTCGTTGATCGAGGTCGAGGGGGCGATCTTGCCTTGGCTCAGGCCCTCCATGTAGTTGGCGTACAACGAGAGCTGGTCGGTGACCTTGAGCAATACGCCCCCAGAAGGCGAGACCTTTTCTTCGTCATAGCCCGTATCACCTTTGACGCCGTCGCTCCAGTCATCCACCTGCACCCGTTGCCAGCGCGCACCCAGGGTCAACAGCAGGCGGTCGTCAAAAAAGCCAAGGGTATCGGCCAGGGCCACGCCGGAGAAGCGGTTTTCCGTGTAGACCTCGGGGTCGAGGCGGGTTGGCGTACCGGGTGTCGGTGCGGCCACCGGGTTGTAGAGGTTGCTCGGCGCCGAGGCATAGCGCGCCCCGCCGTTGGTGAAGTCCATGTAGTAATAGGTGGCGGCCAGGTTCAGCGCGTGGCTGACCGGCCCGGTATGGAACCAGTGACGTAAACCGGCCATGGCGGTGCGCACCGACTCGTCCCGGGTAAAGTCACGCGGCTGCACGGTGAAGTCGCCGGCATCGTTGGTGATCGACACGTTATGGCGCAGGAAGTCGTGATTGCTCTTGCGCGCACCGACCGCACCATAGGCCAGCAGCGATTCGCTGATATCGTACTCGGCGTTCAGCGCACCGAAGGTGTCGTTGGTACGCGCCTTGCTCCAGGCCTGGGCGTAGTTGTGGCGTACGTCATTGGCTTTGGGCACCTTGGCATTGGCACCGACCAGCACACGCTCCTGCGGGGCGTCGGTATCGCGCTCGGTGTGGCCAAGGTCTGCCGAGAGACGCAGGCGCTCGCCTCGAAAATCCAGGCCCAGCACCGCCATTTCGCGGTCGACGCGCTGGTGGTCCCATTCGGTATCACCGGCCTGCTTCACCCCATTGAAGCGCACGCCGAACTGCTGGCCTTCACCAAAGCGACGGCCGATGTCCACGGCGCCGCCAGCCTGGCCGGCCGAGGCGTAGCTGCCGGTGAATTCGGTGATCGGCTTGTCAGCGGCTCGCTTGGGCTGCACGTTGATACCGCCGCCCACGCTGCCACGCGGCGAAATGCCGTTGATCAACTGGCTGGGGCCTTTGATGATGTCGACCCGGTCGGCCATTTCCATGTCGATCGAATAGGTCGGCAAGATGCCATAGAGACCGTTGTAGGCCACATCACTGTTGAACAGGCTGAAGCCGCGAATGGTGAACTGCTCGAAACGCCCGCCCGCCGGGTTGGTAGCACGCACTGAAGGGTCACTGGCAATCAGCTCGCCCAAGGTGCGCGCCTGTTGGTTCTTGACCAGGTCGCTGGTGTAGCTGGTGATGCTGAACGGGGTTTCCATGAAGTCGCGCGAACCGAGCAAACCTTGTGCCCCTTGGCGTGCCACTTGGCCACCGGCATACGGCTGCGTTTCGTTGCCTGCGGCCAGGCCGCCGACGATGCGGGTGGGGCGATTTCCAGCGCGCCACTGGCCTGGGGGGCCGGCATCAGGGTGAAGGCCCCCTCACCCACCGGTAGCGCCTGCAGGCCGCTACTGCGCAGCAACTGGTTGAAGCCTTCATCGACACTGTAACGACCGGACAAGCCGTTACTTTGCCGGCCCTCTACCAATGCCGGGTCCAGCGAAAGGCTGACACCGGCCTGGTCGGCGAAATGGGTCAAAGCGGCACCCAGGCTGGCTGGCGCCACCTGGAACGTACGCCGGGCCGGCTCATCGGCCCAGGCAGGTGCACACAACAGCAGGCTCATCGCGAACAATGGATGTGCTGCGCGCGCCAGTGGGCGCAGGCGGCAAGTTTTTACTGCAGGCATTGAACAAGGCTCCCCTTTTATTTTCTCCTACCGGTAATGACCGGCGAGTGAAAAAAAGGGGACAGCCTCATGCTCGATGTTCTCGTGCGGTCAGGCTCACCCAATAACGCGTGCGGGTCTGCACTTGCAACGGCAGGCTGGCGGCGAGCAGGGCCAACACCCGGTCGGTGTCGTCAAGGCGGAACGTGCCGGTAACACGCAAGCGCTCCAGTTCTGGTGCCCAGCGCAGTACGCCGGGGCGATACCTGCGCAGTTCGTGCAGCAACTCGCCCAGCGGGCGGTCGTCCAGCCGAAGCGCACCTTCGCGCCAGCCCAGTTGCCATGCGTCGAACGCTTTGACAGGGCCAACGCCGGCCGCCTGCAAACTGGCCTGTTGGCCGGCCTGTAGCATCACGGCTGGACCCCGCAACGGCTGCAGGCTGACCGCCCCCTTGATCGCCGACACCCGGCAGGCCTCATCAAGCAGGCGCAGGCACGCCTCGCCCTCACTGAGCACCACCCGGCCGTAAGGCACCTGCAAGGTGAGGCTCAGGTTAGCGGGCACGCTGACGGCCACTTCACCGCGCAGCAGTGCCACGCGGCCTGCACCCCGCTCGATATCGACCGCACTGTCGGTGTTCAACTGCAACAAGGTGCCGTCGCTCAGCAGTGCCTGCCTGCGCTCTCCTACCGCGGTGCGCATGTCGGCGGTCCAGGCATCCAGCGGCAGCTCACGGCTCACCAGCCAGGCCACCGGCAACAACGCCGTCACACCCAGGGCTTGTTTGAGCAATGCCCGACGACCGGCATCCGGACGATCCAGGGCGGCCATCGCCAATGCGCCGGGCAACCCGGCAAACCGCGCTCGCAGCAGCGATGCCTTTTGCCAGGCGTCTTCGTGCAGGTGACTGCTGGCGCGCCATTGCGCCAGACGCTGCAGGTCAGATTCGCTTGCGTCGCCAGAATCCAGTAATGCTAGCCAACGGGCTGCAGCACGCAGCGCCTCGCGGGTTTCTGGGGGGTGGGGGCTCATTGCAACTCGGCCAACAGGCAATGTTCGTAAGCCTGCGCCATGTAGCGTTTCACCGAGCGCTGGCAGACGCCCAGGCGCTGGCCAATCTCGGCGTAGCCCAAGCCTTCCAGCTGGCTCCAGAGAAAGGCCTTGCGTATCGGCGGCTTGAGGCCGTCGAGCAATTCATCCAGTGCTTGCAGGGTTTCGAGCAGTACCCAGCGCTGTTCTGGCGACGGCACGTGTTGCTCGGGTAACTGCGCCAAGGCATCAAGGTAGGCCCGCTCCAGGCTACGGCGCTGGTGGAAGTTGCTGAGCAAACGCTTGCCCACGGTCAGCAGGTAGGCACGCGGTTCGCGTATGTCTGCCAGCGGCTGGGCGCTGGCCAGAATGCGCAGAAAAGTATCCTGACTGAGGTCGGCGGCATCCCAGGCATTGCCCATACGCCGGCGCAGCCAGGTTTCAAGCCAGCCGCGATGCTCCCGGTACAGGGCAGGCAGGCCAGGCTCCGGTGGCGGCGCGGCGTCGATCATGAGGGGGGTCCTGCGGCGGAGTAAATAAGATTAATTCTAATTTACATCACACCACAGAACCAAGCGGTTTGTTACCGGTCAGGCAATTGCTTCATCGACCAGCACTTGTGCTTCCTGCACCAGACGCTGCAAATGCGCCTCGTCGATGAAGCTTTCAGCGTAGATCTTGTAGATGTCTTCAGTACCCGACGGGCGCGCGGCGAACCAGCCATTGGCCGTCATCACCTTAAGCCCGCCAATCGCCTGGCCATTGCCTGGGGCGTGGCTGAGGATCTGCACGATCGGCTCACCGGCCAGTTCGGTCGACTTCACCTGCTCCGGCGCCAGCTTGCTCAGCAACGCCTTCTGCCGCGCATCGGCCTTGGCCTCGACACGGGTGGCGAACGGCTTGCCCAGCGCCTCGGTCAGGTCGGCATAAGCCTGGCTCGGGTTACGCCCGGTACGGGCGGTCATTTCGGCGGCCAGCAAGGCCGGGATCAACCCGTCCTTGTCGGTGGCCCACACCGAGCCATCGCGACGCAGGAACGAAGCCCCTGCACTTTCTTCGCCACCAAAACCGAGCGAACCGTCGAACAGGCCCTGGGCGAAGAACTTGAAGCCCACCGGCACTTCGTACAGCTCACGGCCCAGGCGTTGGGTAACGCGGTCGATCAGGCCGCTGGAGACCACGGTCTTGCCCACGGCGGCGTCACTGCGCCACTGCGGGCGGTGGCGGAACAGGTAGTCGATGGCCACGGCGAGGTAGTTGTTGGGTTGCAGCAGGCCGTCAGGGGTGACGATGCCGTGGCGGTCGTGGTCCGGGTCGCAGGCGAAGGCCACGTCAAAGCGCTCACGCAGGCCTATCAGGCCCTGCATGGCATACGGCGAGGAAGGGTCCATGCGGATCTGGCCGTCCCAGTCGACGGTCATGAAGCGGAAGGTCGGGTCGACCTCGGTGTTCACCACTTCCAGGTCCAGCTGGTAGTGCTTGGCAATGGCCGACCAGTAGCGTACCCCTGCCCCGCCCAGCGGGTCGACGCCCAGGCGCAACCCGGCGCCACGGATGACATCGAAATCGATGACGTTTTCCAGGTCGGCCACATAGTTGCTGACGTAATCGTGGCGGTGGGTGGTCGGCGCCTGCAGCGCCTGGGCATGGTCCATGCGCTTGACACCCGCCAGGTTAGCCGCCAGCAGCTCGTTGGCCTTGCCCTCGATCCACTTGGTCACGTCGCTGTCGGCCGGGCCGCCGTTGGGCGGGTTGTACTTGAAGCCACCGCTTTGCGGCGGGTTGTGCGACGGGGTGATGACGATACCGTCAGCCAGGCCCTGCGTGCGGCCACGGTTGTGGCAGAGGATGGCGTGGGAAACCGCCGGCGTAGGCGTGTATTCGTCATCCTTGGACAGCATCACCTGCACGCCGTTGGCGGCCAGCACTTCCAGGGCGCTGGCGGTCGCCGGCGCTGACAGGGCGTGGGTATCGGCACCGATGAACAGCGGGCCATCGATGCCTTTTTCCTGGCGGTACAGGCAGATCGCCTGGCTAATGGCCAGGACGTGATACTCGTTGAAACTCAATTCAAGCGAACTGCCCCGGTGCCCCGAGGTGCCGAAGGCCACGCGCTGGGCCGCCACGGTAGCGTCTGGGCGGCCCGTGTAATAGGCGGTAAGCAGCCGGGGAATATCGACCAGCACGCTGGCCGGAGCCGGCTTGCCTGCCAAAGGACTGAGCGTCATGCAAAAACCTCGAGTTCAACGGATGTTGGTGTTGGAGCGTGCAGTGTACTGAGAGTTGCAATGCCGTGCGATGGGGGACTCAAAGAAACCCCAGGCCCTGCAGGGTATTGCGCCTCCCACCCAACCCTATGACGGTCTAGAGTACAAGCCATACCCCTTGTGAATGAGGCCCCATGGCTTTCCATCGCCTGACCCGCACACACCCCCGCCTGAGCCTCGCCGCTGCAGTCGGCCTCGCTGGCGCCTGGCTGATCCCCGCCGGTGATACCGTGCAGCACATCCTCGCTGGCTGGAACCTGGGGGTGTGGCTGTACCTGCTGCTGGTGCTCTACCTGAGCTGGACAGCCAGCCCGGAAAAGGTCCGCAAGGTCGCCGGCGTCGAAGACGAGAACGCCGGCCTGGTCCTGCTGACCGTGTGCATCGCCGCCATCGCCAGCCTTGCCGCGGTCACCCTGCAACTGGTCTCCAGCCGCGGCCTGCAAGGCACGGCCCTGGCCGTGCACTATCTCTACACCGGCCTGACCGTCGCCGGTTCCTGGCTGCTGATCGGCTGCATATTCACCCTGCACTACGCCCGCCTGTTCTACACCGGGCAAAACCACGAACCCCCACTGCGCTTCGCTGATGGCGAGCGCAACCCGGATTACTGGGACTTCCACTACTTCTCGTTCACGATCAGCGTGGCGGTGCAAACCTCAGACGTGGGTGTCGCCGGGCGTGGGTTGCGGCGGGTGGTGCTGGCGCATTCGTTGGTGGGCTTCGTGTTCAATACGGCGATTCTGGGGTTCACTATCAACATCGCCGCCGGGTTGCTCGGTTAACCAAGCCGCTCGTCTGAAAAAACTGCGGGTCGAACGTCAGCGAACGCCACCAAACCCGATGGTTACCTGACACCTTGCGGTCGGGAAAACGTTTGCCCATGCAGCCAGCCCACACACTTCACCCATGACAAGGGTGTGACCGCTGTCATGCATTCGCACATTTGTCGTACTTGCAACCGATAATCGCGCGTAGCAGGTGCTATCTTTAGTTTCCCGGCGGCCGCATCGATGTGGCCACCCGCTCATCACGTCCAGGTACGGACAAGGAGGCTGGCATGAACAAGATGACGTTCCCCAACGCCTGCCAGGTGATGCGCTGGCATTTCCATCCGTTGGGTTTCGAGGCCAGCATGGATGCGCCACGCAGCATGGTTGCGCGGCTGTTCGACCGCGCCAGCGGTGAAACCCTGCTGGCGATTGCGGGCATCCCCTGTGCAGCGATCATGGCCGCCGCCGATGTAGAGCGCATCATCGAGGCCGTCGAGGCGGAAATGGATGCCTTCATTCCCGCCTTTACCTTGCGCGATGCAGTCTAGGCTCTGTTTTCAACGCAGCCTGACCGAGTATCAAGGCTCTTCATACAGCGTCTAGCCCGCAGCAGTGAGTTCCGGGCCCATGGCCTGCAACTTGCTCATGAACTGCTCCGCCGGCACAGGCTGGCCCAGCAGGTAGCCCTGCAACGAATCACACCCCAGACGGGTCAGGAAGTCCTGCTGCTTGTCGGTTTCAACCCCCTCGGCAACGATACGCAGGCCCAACGCCTGGCCCAGTGCGACAATTGCCGAAACAATCGCTGCATCGTCACTGTCCTGCTCCAGGTCGCGTACGAAACCGCGGTCGATTTTCAGCTCGTTGGCTGGCAGGCGCTTGAGGTACATCAGGCTGGAATAGCCCGTACCAAAGTCATCAATGGACAAGTCCACGCCCATGTCGGACAGGCGCTGCAGCACGGTCAGGCTGGCATCGGCATCGTGCATGGCGGTGGTTTCGGTAATTTCCAGTGTCAGGCAGTTGGCTGGCAAGCCGTTCTGCTGCAGGGCGCGGGCCACGCTGTCGACCAGGCCGGCATGGCAGAACTGGATGGCCGACAGGTTCACCGCCATGCGCCAGCCATGGTGCCCCTGGTCCAGCCACTGACGCATCTGACGGCAGGCCTCAGTGAGTACCCACTCACCAATGGGGATGATCAGGCCGGTCTTTTCCGCCAGGCCGATGAAGCGGTCAGGCAGCAGCAGGCCCTGCTGCGGGTGCTCCCAGCGCAGCAACGCTTCGGCACCGATCGGTTGGCAGGCCTGGGCGTCGAACTTGGGCTGGTAATGCAAGCGGAACTGGCGCTGCTCCAGCGCCAGGCGCAAGTCCTGCAGCAGCTGCAACTGCTGGCGCGCGTTGCTGTTCATCGACACATCGAAGAAGCTGTAACCGTTCTTGCCGGCGCTCTTGGCATGGTACATGGCAGCGTCGGCGTTACGCAGCAGCTCATGCTGGTCCTGGCCATTGCCCGGGTACAGAACGATGCCCAGGCTCGCCGACAGTTGCAGGTCGTGCTCGGCCACGCGGAAAGGCCGGGACACCAGGTTGACCTGCTTGACCGCCACGTCCATGGCATCGTTCGGCTCCTGCAGTTCCACCAGCAGCACGAATTCGTCGCCGCCAATCCGTGCCAGCGTGTCCTGGCTGTGCAGGTGGCCGCGCAGGCGGGCCGCCACCGCTTTGAGCAGAAGGTCACCGATATGATGGCCAAAGGCATCGTTGACGGGTTTGAAGCCGTCCAGATCAATGAACATCAGGGCAAAACAACCGCCCTGCTCCGCCACTTTGGCAATGGCCTGTTCGATGCGGTCCGCCAGCAGGGTACGGTTGGGCAGATCGGTGAGGGTGTCGTGCAAGGCCAGTTGGGTCAGTTCCTGGTTGGCCAAGGTCAGCGAACGGGCCAACTCGGCAGTACGCGCCTCGAGACGCGCGTCCAGCACCGAAGTCAGCAAAGCCACTGCCAGTACTGCCAGCGTGGTGATCAGCACCAGGTAAACAAGGCTGTCCCCCTGCAACCCGCCCCCCAGCGCGCCGCAGAAGCTGCCCTCGGGGAAGTTTGCCGCTGCCATGCCGGTGTAATGCATGCCCACGATGGCAACGCCCATGACCACCGCCGCCAGGCCGCGGATCTGCCGTATATAGGGTGTGTGTGTGCGCAGGCGGAAGGCAATCCACAATGCCGCCGCCGAGGCGCCTACGGCAATCAGCAGCGAAGCACCGAACAACGTCGGGTCGTAATCAATGCCAGGCAGCATGCGCAGCGCGGCCATGCCTGTGTAGTGCATGCAGGCGATACCGGCGCCCATGATCAGCGCGCCGAACCCCAACTGCAGCGCTGGCAGGCTCGGCTGGCTGACCAGCCACAAGGCAAAGCCCGAGGACAGCACAGCGATCAGCAGCGAGAACGCGGTCAGGGCCAGGTCGTAGCCCAAGTCGATGGGCAAGCTGAAGGCAAGCATCCCAATGAAGTGCATCGACCACACGCCGATGCCCATGGCCAACGCACCGCCGCCCATCCACAGGCAGGCAGCGCGGCCCTTGGCCGTGGCGATGCGGCCGGTCAGGTCAAGGGCGGTATAGGATGCCAGTATCGCCACGCACAGCGAAATCAACACCAGCGAAGAGGAGTAGCTACCGGTCAGCATTGAGAGTTCCAGCGCCGGGACAGGGGGCCCGACAAAAGCTGACGATTGTACTCAAGCTTAAGCGAAACGCACGGGGTTTTTGCGAATGGGAATGGATCCAATAACCGCAGCCTACCCCCTCTGCGTTTGGTCAATTCTGCTCGGCAAACGCCTGCTCTGCATCCCAGCCGCCGCCCAACGCAGCCACCAGTTGCACACTGGCCACCAGGCGCCCTTGCAGCAGGTTCAGCACACTGCGCTCGTTGCTCAGCGCCGTGGTTTGCACGTTGACCACATCCAGATAGCCGATCAGCCCGGCACGGTACTGGTTTTCGGTCAGGCGCAACGACTCACGGGCGGCGTCAAGCGCCTCTTGGCGCACCACGGCTTCATCGCCATACACCTTCAGTTGAACCAGCAGGTTTTCCACTTCCTTGAAGCCGTCCAGCACGGTCTGGCGGTACTGCGCCACCGTCTGGTCATACACGGCCACCGTGCGGTCGACCTCGGCGCTGCGTTTGCCGGCGTCGAACAGGGTCAGCGCCAACTGCGGGCCTACCGACCAGTAGCGGTTGGGCAGCTCGATCCAGTTGCTGAAGCTGCTGCTGGAATAACCACCACTCATGCTCAGGCTGAGGTCCGGGAAGTAGGCTGCCCGCGACACCCCGATGTTGGCGTTGGCCGCCATCACGTTGCGTTCGGCTGCAGCGATGTCCGGGCGCCGCTCCAGCAGTTGCGAAGGCAGCGAAACCGGTATTTGCGGCAACGCGGGAATCGCCTTGCTGTCGGCCAGGGCGAAGTCGGCCGGAGCCTTGCCCAGCAGCACGGCGATGGCATTTTCGAATTGCGCACGCTGCCAGATCAGGTCAATCAGGTCAGCCTGGGTGCTTTTGAGCTGCGTGCGGGCCTGGGCCACGGCATCCGGGCCGGCGACACCGGCGCGGTACTGGTTTTCGTTCATTCGCAGCGAGCGCTCATAAGCCGCCACGGTGGCTTCCAGCAAGCGCTTCTGCTCATCGATCACCCGCAATTGCAGGTAGTTCTGCACCAGCTCCGACTGTTGGCTCAAGCGGATCGACGCAAGGTCGGCGAAACTCGCTTCGGCACTGGCCTCGTTGGCATTCAGAGTTTCGCGCAGCTTGCCCCACAGGTCGATCTCCCAGCTCACGCCCAACTGCGCGTTGTAGGTGTTGCGAATGCCGCTGCTGTTATTGGACAGGCTGGAACTGGAGCTGCCGGTGCCCTGCGCCGAACGGTTCTTGCTGGCGCTCAGGTCCAGGCTGGGGAACAGCGCCGCACGGCTGCTGCGCACCAGCGCCTGGGCCTGGCGGTACTGGGCTTCTGATTGCGCCACGGTCTGGTTGCTGCGGTTAAGCTCTTCGACCAGCGCGTTGAGCCCGGCATCACCGTAGATTTCCCACCAGGCGCCACGGGCGATGGCGTCGGACGGCGAGGCCTGGGTCCAACCTTCGGCGTGCTTGAACTGCGCCGCCGTGCTGTTCAGCTCGGGGCGGTGGTAGTCCGGGCTCAGGGTACAGGCACTGAGCAAGGCCACGCACAACCCGGCACCAAGCAGGCGCGAGCCACGGCCACGGGTCAGTGCCTGCAGGGCACGGTGAAGTGGGGTCTGGGCAAAAGTCATAGCGGGGTTTCCAGGGCGGCGTCGGTGCGCACGCCGCGCCAACGGTTGAAACGGTGGCGCAGGCGGTCCAGGTACAGGTAAACCACCGGCGTCGTATAAAGGGTGAGGATCTGGCTGAACACCAGGCCACCGATGATGGTCAGGCCCAGCGGCTGACGCATTTCTGCGCCTTCAGCCTGGCTCAGCAGCAACGGCAATGCGCCAAGGATCGCTGCCAGGGTGGTCATCAGGATCGGCCGCAGGCGCAGCAGGCAGGCCCGGCGAATCGACTCTTCCGGCGAAAAGCCCTGATGGCGCTCCAGCTGCAAGGCCAGGTCGATCATCAGGATGGCATTCTTTTTCACCACCCCGATCAACAGGAACAGCCCCAGCAACGAGATCAGGCTGAACTCGCCACCGGTGACGTACAGCGCCAGCAAGGCACCGACGCCCGCCGAAGGCAGTGTCGAGAGAATGGTCAGCGGGTGAATGTAGCTTTCATACAGAATACCCAGCACCAGGTACACCAGCAGCAGTGCGCCAAGGATCATGAATGGCTGGCCCTGCTGGGTCTGGGCAAAGGCATCGGCAGTGCCGCCGAGCTTGGCAATCACCTCCTCGGGCAGGCCCAGTTTGGCCACCGCGCGCTCCAGTGCCGCCATGGCCTGATCGGGGCTGTAGCCCTCGGCGACGTCGAAGGCGATGTCTTCCGAAGCGAACTGGCCTTCGTGGCTGACCCGGTCGTTGGCCAGGCTGTTCTCGTAGTGGGCGATGGTCGACAGCGGTACCCGGGCGCCGTCGGCGGTGATCACCTGCACTTGCTCCAGCGTGCTCGGGTCCCAGGCGTATTTCGGGTTGATCTCGAGCACCACCTGGTACTGGTTGAGGCTGTCGTAGATGGTGGAGATCTGCCGCTGGCTGTAAGCGTTGTTCAGTACTGCGGTGACCATGTCCATGTCGATGCCCAGGCGCTTGGCCTGGTCACGGTCGACCACCAGCGTCACCTGTTGGGTACCGGCACCATCGCGGGCGTCAATGGCGGTCAGCTCAGGCAGTGCACGCAGCGCCGCGACCACCTTGGGAAACCATTCGCGCAACGCCGCCAGGTCGCCACTTTGCAGGGTATACAGGTACTGAGAGGAGGTCTGGTCACGCCCACCGCCACCCAGTTGCAGGTCCTGGTCGGCCATCAGGAACAGGCGCCCGCCGGGCACTTTGGGCAGCTCCTTGCGCAGGCGTTCGATCACCTTCTGCGCATCGATCTTGCGCTCGCTGATCGGTTTCAGGCGCACCAGCACCATGGCGTTGTTGGTACCGCTGTTGCCACCGATGAAACCGGCAACGCTCTGTACTGCCGGGTCGGCCAGCAAGGCGCGGCGGTAGATTTCCATCTTCGGCTGCATCACCGTGAACGACAGGCCGTCGTCACCCCGGATGAAGCCCATCAACTGGCCGGTATCCTGCTGGGGTATCAGCGTCTTGGGCACCACCACGTACAGGGCGATGTTGATGCCGATGGTGGCCAACAGGCTGAGCAGGGTCAGGCGCTTGTGGCGCAGGGCCCAGCCCAGGCTGCGGTCATAGGCAGCAACCATGCGCTGATGCAGCTTGTCGCTCCAGCGCTGCAGGCGTGTCTGCTGGGCCTGGTGCGGCTTGAGCCAGCGGGCGCAGAGCATCGGTGTAAGGGTGAGCGACACCACCAGCGAGACGATGATCGCCGCCGCCAGGGTGATGGAAAACTCCTGGAACAGGTTGCGCACGATGCCGCCCATGAACAGGATGGAGACGAACACCGCCACCAGCGACACGTTCATCGACAGCAAGGTGAAGCCCACCTCCTTGGCGCCCAGGAAGGCCGCCTTCATCGGTGGCTGGCCGTTCTCGATGTGCCTGGAGATGTTTTCCAGCACCACGATGGCATCGTCCACCACCAGCCCGGTGGCAAGGATCAGCGCCATCAGCGACAGGTTGTTGAGCGAGAAACCGCACACGTACATGACTGCGAACGTCCCCACCAGCGATACCGGCACCGCCAGGCTGGGGATCAGCGAGGCGCGCAGGCTGCCGAGGAACAGGTAGACCACCAGGATCACCAGCACCACGGCGATCAGCAGGGTGTGCTCGGCCTCTTTGAGGGTAGCCTTGATCACGGGCGAGCGGTCCATGGCCACGTTCAGTTGCACGCTGGCGGGCAGCAACGACTGCAATGCCGGTAGCTGCGCCTTGATCTGGTCGACCGTTTCGATGATGTTGGCGCCGCTCTGGCGGTTGACCACCAGCAACACCGCTGCCTGGTCGTTGAAGAAGCCGCTGTTGTAACGGTTTTCAACGCCGTCGGTGACAGTCGCCACGTCAGACAGGCGCAGAATGGTGCCGTTCTGCTGGCGAATCACCACCGGCTCGTAATCCTTGGCACTTTCCAGCTGGTCGTTGGCCCGCACCTGCCAGTTGCGCTCGGTGTCCTCGACAAAGCCCATGGGCCGGCGCTGGTTGGCGTTGGACACGGCGGTGCGCACTTCGTCCAGCGACAGGTTGTACTGGTTGAGCAGTTGCGGCTCGACGGCAATGCGCACGGCCGGCAGCGAACTGCCGCCGATCTGCACCTCCCCTACCCCCGATACCTGAGCCAGGCTCTGTGAAAGGATGGTGTCGGCCAGGTCATACAGCTGGCCCTTCTGCAACACATCCGAAGTCAGTGACAGCACCATGATCGGCGCCTGCGACGGGTTGATCTTCTTGTAGGTGGGCATGCTACGCATGCCACTGGGCAGCAGGTTGCGGGTAGCGTTGATCGCCGCTTGCACCTCACGGGCTGCGCCATCGATGTCACGGCCCATCTCGAAGCCGATGATTACCCGTGTCGACCCCTGGTTGGAGCTGCTGGTGAGCGTGGTGACGCCGGCAATGCTGCCCAGCTTGCGTTCCAGCGGTGTGGCCACGGTGGACGCCATGACCTCGGGGCTGGCACCAGAGAGGTTCGCCGACACCACGATCACCGGGAAGTCCATTTGCGGCAGTGGCGCCACCGGTAGCAAGCCAAAGCTGACCCCACCCAGCAGCATGATCGCCAGGCTCAACAGCATGGTCGCCACCGGGCGACGGATGAAAGGCCCGGACAGGTTCATGCCTGGGCCTGCTTCACATCAGTGGCCGGGCGCAGGCGGCGGGCCAGGCGATCGAAGTACAGGTAGATGACCGGGGTGGTGAACAGCGTCAGCACCTGGCTGACCAGCAACCCGCCGACCATCACCAGGCCCAGTGGCTGGCGCAGTTCGGCACCGGAACCGGTGGCAAGCATCAGCGGCACCGCACCAAACAGCGCGGCCAGGGTGGTCATCAGGATCGGCCGGAAGCGCAGCAGCGCCGCCTGGTAGATGGCATCGCGCGGGCTCATGCCCTGATGGCGCTCGGCCTCCAGGGCGAAGTCGATCATCATGATCGCGTTCTTCTTGACGATACCGATCAGCAGGATGATGCCGATGATGGCGATCATGCCCAGGTCGTTACCGCTGATGAGCAAAGCCAGCAAGGCGCCGACCGCCGCCGACGGCAGGGTCGAGAGGATGGTGATCGGGTGGATGTAGCTTTCGTACAGCACCCCCAGCACGATGTACATGGTCACCACCGCCGCCAGAATCAGCAGCAAGGTGCTCGACAACGATGCCTGGAAGGCCTCGGCCGCACCCTGGAAGCGGGTTTGCACACCCAGCGGCATGCCGATGTCCTGCTGCACCTGCTCGATCACCTGCACGGCTTCGCCCAGCGACGCGCCGTGAGCCAGGTTGAACGACAAGGTCACTGCCGGGAACTGGCCGATGTGAGAAATAGCCAGCTGGGCTTGACGCTGCTCGATCCGCGCCAGCGCCGAAAGGCGCACCTGGCCGCCATCGGTGGCCTTGACGTGGATCGACTCCAGCGCCTGCGGGCCGATCGTTGCGGCGTCCTTGGACTGCAACACCACGCGGTACTGGCTGGCCTGCGTGTAGATGGTCGAGATCTGCCGCTGGCCGAAGGCGTCGTACAGGGCATTGGTGATCTGCGACACGCTGATCCCCAGGCGGCTGGCCATGTCACGGTCGATGACCAGGTACACCTGCAAGCCCTTGTCCTGCAGGTCGCTGGCCACATCGGCCAGTTCCGGGCGCTGCTGCAGCGCCTGCACCAGCTTGCCACTCCACTGCGCCAGCAGGTCGGCGTCCGGCGACGACAGGCTGAACTGATACTGGGTCCGGCTGACCCGGTCCTCGATGCTCAGGTCTTGCACCGGCTGCATGAACAGGCGGATGCCCACCAGCCGGTCGACCTGCGGCTGCAGGCGGCTGATCACTTCGCTGGCGCTGACATCGCGCTCGCCGTGGGGCTTGAGGTTGATCAGCAGGCGACCACTGTTGAGCGTGGCGTTGTCGCCGTCTACGCCAATGTAGGACGACAGGCTTTGCACGGCCGGGTCTTGCAGGATGACCTTGCTCAGGGCCTGCTGACGTTCGCTCATGGCGGCGAACGAGGTGGACTGCGGCGCTTCGGAAATACCCTGGATCACCCCCGTGTCCTGCACCGGGAAGAAGCCCTTGGGCACGACCATGTACAGGAACACCGTGAGCACCAGGCTGGCCACCGCCACCAGCAAGGTCAGCGGCTGATGCTTGAGCACCCACTGCAGGGCACTGCCGTAGTGCTTGATCAGCCAGTCGATCCAGGCGCCACTGGCACGGTAGAAGCGGCCTTGTTCTTCTTCCTTGGGCTCGCGCTTGAGCAGACGCGCGCACATCATCGGTGTCAGGGTCAGGGACACCACCAGGGAAATCAGAATGGCGACTGCCAGCGTGATGGCGAACTCGCGGAACAGGCGACCGACCACGTCCGCCATGAACAGCAACGGGATCAGGACCGCAATCAGCGAGAAGGTCAGCGAAATCAGGGTGAAGCCAATCTGCCTGGCGCCCTTGAGCGCCGCCTGCATGGGCGTCTCGCCCTCTTCGATATGCCGGGAGATGTTCTCCAGCATGACGATGGCATCATCGACCACAAAGCCGGTGGCGATGGTCAGGGCCATGAGTGTCAGGTTGTTGACCGAGAACCCGGCCAGGTACATGACCCCGAACGTCCCGATCAGCGACAGTGGCACGGCAATCGACGGAATGAGGGTGGCGCTGAAGCGGCGCAAGAAGACGAAGGTGACCATCACCACCAGAACGATGGCGATCAGCAGTTCGTGCTGCACGTCCTTGACCGCGGCACGAATGGTCTGGGTGCGGTCGGTCAGCACCGAGACATCGAGGCCGGCCGGCAGGTTGTCGGTGATCGACGGCAGCAGGTCCTTGATGCGGTCGACCACTTCGATCACGTTGGCGCCCGGCTGACGCTGGATGTTCAGCAGCACAGCATGGTTCTCGTTCGCCCAGGCGGCCAGCCGCTCGTTCTCGGCGCCGTCGACGATTTCGGCCACATCTTTCAGGCGCAGCGGCGCACCGTTGTTGTAGGCCAGGATCAGGTTGGCGTATTCCTCGGGAGAACGCAGCTGGTCGTTGGCATCGAGCATCGACACCCGGGTCGGGCCGTCGAAGTTGCCTTTGGGCTGGTTGACGTTGGAGGCACCGATCAGCGTGCGCACGTCATCCAGATTCAAGCCATTGGCCGCCAGGGCGTCGACGTTGACCTTGATGCGTACCGCCTGGCGCTGGCCACCGGCAATGCTGACCATGCCCACGCCGCTGATTTGCGCCAGCTTTTGCGCCACGCGGGTATCGACCAGGTCGTTGAGCTTGGGCAGCGGCATGGTCTTGCTGGAGATGGCCAGGGTCAGCACCGGGGTGTCGGCCGGGTTGACCTTGTTGTACACCGGCGGTGCCGGCAGGTCACTGGGCAGCAGGTTGCTGGCGGCGTTGATCGCGGCCTGCACCTGTTGCTCGGCAACGTCCATGTTCATGTCGAGGTTGAAACGCAAGGTCAGCACCGACGCGCCGCCAGAACTGGTCGAGGCCATCTGTTCCAGGCCCGGCATCTGGCCGAACTGGCGCTCCAGTGGCGCGGTGACAGCGCTGGTCATCACCTGCGGGCTGGCGCCGGGGTACAGGGTCATGACGCGAATGGTCGGGTAATCCACCTGCGGCAAGGCGGAAACCGGCAGCAACTTGTAGGCGATCAGGCCAGCCAGCACGATGGCCAGCATGCTCAGCGTGGTGGCGACCGGGCGCAGGATGAACAGGCGCGAGAGGTTCATGCGCCCGCCTTGCCTGCTGTGTTGCCAGGTTGTGCTTCATCTGTTTGCGCCGCGCCCTTGGTTTCCTGCCCTTGCAGGTGCTGGCCCGGGGTGGTCGGCACTTGCGAGCTGTCTTCGACCACTTCCACCTGGGTGCCTTCGCGCAGGCGGTCGGTGCCTTCCAGCACCAGGCGGTCGCCGGCCTTCAAGCCGTCGAGAATGACGCTGTTCTCGCCATCGCTGGCGCCCACCTTGAGCTTGCGGACATTGACGGTGCTCTTCTCGTTGACCACATAGGCAAAGGTGCCATCGTTGCCAAACTGGATGGCCGCGGCCGGGGCCATGACCACCTGTTTGAGGGTGTCGGCCAGCAAGCGCACGTTGACGAACTGGTTGGGGAACAGGGCCAGGTCCTTGTTCTCGAAGCGGCCTTTGAACTTCAGCGTGCCGGTGGTGGTGTCGATCTGGTTGTCGATGCTGCCCAGCACACCGGTGGACTGCAGCTTGCTGTCACCGCGGTCCCAGGCCTCGACCGGCAGGCTGGCGCCACTGCGGTAGCGCTCCAGCACAGTGCTCAGTTCGGTTTCCGGCAGGGTGAAGGCGACGTTGATCGGCTCGGTTTGGGTGATGACCACCAGCGCGGTGGTGTCGTTGGCGGCCACCAGGTTGCCCAGATCGAGCTGGCGCAGGCCCACACGGCCACTGATCGGCGCACGGATCTGGGTGAAATCGAGGTTCAGGCGGGCGTCGTTGACCTGTGCCTGATTGGTCTTGACCAGCCCCTGGAACTGCGCAACCTGGGCTTGGGCAGTGTCCAGGGTTTGCTTGGCGATGCTGTCTTCGGCGTACAGGCCTTTATAGCGGGCCAGGTCGACCTGAGCATTCTTCAACTGCGCCTGGTTCTGCGCCAAGGTGCCTTCGGCCTGCTGCAGGGCGATGCGATAAGGGCGCGGGTCGATTTCGGCCAGCAGGTCGCCAGCCTTGACGCGCTGGCCTTCCTTGAAGTGGATGTTCACCAGTTCGCCAGCCACGCGGCTGCGCACATTGACCGTATTGGTCGCGGTGACCGTGCCCAAGGCTTTGTAGTAGAGGGGGAAGTCGCCTGTCCGCACCGGCACGACACGTACGGGTACCGGGTCACTGGAGCCGCCAAAACCTGGGCGGCCGCCGATCATGCCCATGCCCTTGCCACCGCGCATGCCACTGGCTTCTTTATGCGCAGGCGTCGCTGCGGGCCACAGCCACCAGGCCAGTGCAGCCACCAGCAGCAGGATCAGCAGGCCGACGAGCCAGCGACGAAGGGAACGGGAATTGGACGCTTGCATGGGTTGAACGAACCTTGTTCGGAATGACGACTTGGGGAGGATGAACGATAAGCACTGCCATCGTTTTAGCAAAGGGCCTTTACCAGAGGTTTACCTTTGCCTGACGTTGCCAAGCGGCGGAATTTTAAATGAAAACGGCCCGGAACGTGTTCCGGGCCGTTACAGGGTGTTGCTTGGAGCGGTGGCGAGCCTGAAGGTTCGGTTGCCTGGTCTGGCCCTTTCGCGGGTGAACCCGCTCCTACGGGGATGTCACAGCCGTTGAAACCTGTGCCGCACGTTGTAGGAGCGGGTTTACCCGCGAAGAGGCCATCACAGGCTACAGACGCCCGCCCTGCCCCACGCAATCCTTACTTCAGTACAGCCAGCGCCGCGTCGTAGTTCGGCTCGTCAGCAATTTCGCCAACCAGTTCGCTGTGCAGCACCTTGTCGTTCTCGTCCAGCACCACCACGGCGCGGGCGGCCAGGCCGGCCAGCGGGCCGTCGGCGATGGCTACGCCGTAGTTTTCGAGGAACTCGCGGCCACGCAGGGTCGACAGGTTCTTCACATTGTCCAGCCCTTCGGCGCCGCAGAAACGTGCCTGGGCGAACGGCAGGTCAGCCGAGATGCACAGCACCACGGTGTTGGCAACGTCGTTGGCCTGGGCGTTGAACTTGCGCACCGAGGTGGCGCAGGTTGGGGTATCGACGCTTGGGAAGATATTCAGCACCTTGCGCTTGCCGGCGTAGTCTTTCAGCGACTTGTCAGCCAGGCCTTCACCTACCAGGGAGAAAGCCGGAGCCTGGGCGCCGGCCTGTGGCAGGTTGCCGTTGACCTGGACCGGGTTGCCTTTGAGAGTCACTTGAGCCATGACGAAATCCTTATGCGGGGTTTGAAAAGGACACTGAGTTAAGCATGAAGGCAGCCGGGTGCCTATGGGGGCAGGTGAAATTGTTCCATTGCCGGACGATTTTTGTGGACAAAAAATGCCGATAGCCGCGGTTATGGCCAGTGGCCTCACCGTTGCCGAACGCCCATCCCGACCTCCCCCTACAATTCCTACACCTCTATCGGAAGTTTCGCTACCAAGCTCACCTTGTACATCTTTAGCGTACTGATTTACTGGATGACGAAAGCTATTTCTCGCAATTCCAATCGAGGGGTTAATGGCATGAACCGCCCCGCGGGTTCGCTCCGGCGCCATCTGTGCTCGACGTTGCTGATTTTGTTATGTCTGCTAGGTGTGTTTCCTCTGGACGTAATCCTCCCATCATTCCCTGCGCTCTCAGATGAGTTTCGGGTCGACACAAAACAGATTGCGTACTCAGTGAGCTTTTTTGCTGTTGGTGTGGCCATGGCGCAAATCGTGATCGGCCCACTGTCGGATGGCATCGGGCGCAAGCGTTTGTTGCTCGCTGGGTTGAGCGTATCCATTGTGGGGGCGCTCGGTTGCGTAGTTTCAACCCATTATGAAACGTTCATGGCCTTTCGCTTGGTGCAGGCCCTGGGTTGCGGCAGCCTCGTGCTAGGCCAGGCGCTTGTGCAGGACCTCTACAGCGGTACACAACGTAATGCCATGCGCATCCTGTTAACAAGCGCGAGCGGGTTGTTCATCTCCCTGTCACCGCTGGCAGGTGCTTTTCTTCAACAGTCCTTTGGCTGGAAGGCAAGCTTTACGGTATTCGTGATCATCGCTGCAATCGTTTCACTGTTATCGTGTGTGCTGCTTCATGACACCCCTGCGGCGCGCGACCGGGCGCCAAGCATGTCCAGTTATCGGGTGATGCTGCGAGACTCCAACTATCTCGCGCATTCCATACTGTCCAGCCTCGCCTTTGCCTGCCATTTTTCCTTTATCGTCATAGCGCCCTTGCTGCTGATGGGCAGGCTGGAGCTGACGGCCTATCAATTCTCTCTGGTCTTTATCGGCTATGGGTTGGCATACATCGTCGGCGGCATGGCTGCGACCTACCTGAACAGTCGCGCAAGCCCGCAAGCTCAAATAAAAGCAGGCTTGCTGCTTATAAGTACGGCGGGCATCACCCTATTGATGTGGGAATGGGTAGCAGGTTTATCTGTACTGGGTGTTCTGTTGCCGATGATTGTCTGTACCACCGGGACAACCCTGGTACGCCCCGCCGCAACGACCCAGGCTTTGGCGCGCTATCCGCGTCAGGCAGGTGCGGCAGCGTCGCTCAATACGACATTGCTGTTCGCCGGCGCCGGTTTGACGAGCACTCTGGTCGCAGGCTTAGAAAGCGCGCTAACGGCAAGCTTGGGCGTGCTGTTCGTGGTGGCCAGCCTGTGCGGAGGGTGGCTGCTTGCATGCACCAAGGACGATGGAATGCAACGCTGCTGAACCCTTGATCAGGCAAAAAAATGCCCGGGTGGCGACAAGCGACCCGGGCATTCTTGAATGAAACGGGTGAATCAGCTTACAAGGCCGTACACCACCGAAGTCAGCGCAACCAGGCCGACCACAACGACGAACACGTTGGAGGCCGCACCGCTGTACTTGCGCATCGATGGCACTCGGCGAATGGCGTACATCGGCATCAGGAACAACAGCACCGCGAGAATCGGGCCGCCGAGCGACTCGATCATGCCGAGAATGCTCGGGTTGAGGGTGGCGACGATCCAGCACACCACCAGCATCAGTGCGGCAACCACGCGGTCCAGGGCCTTGGCGCCTGGGCGCGCACCGGTCTTGGCGATGATGCCCTTCAGGCCTTCGCTGGCACCGATATAGTGGCCGAGGAACGACTTGGCGATGGCCACGAAGGCGATCAACGGCGCAGCGAACGCGATGGTCGGGTTGCTGAAGTGGTTGGCCAGGTACGACAGGATCGACAGGTTCTGCGCCTTGGCTTCGGCCAGCTGGGCGCTGCTCAGGGTGAGCACGCAGCTGAACACGAAGAACAGCACCATCACCACCATCAGCAGGTGGGCACGACGCAGGATCTGGCCGCTGCGCTCGTCGGCGTGCGCGCCGTAACGGCGCTTCTGGTCGACGGCAAAGGCCGAGATGATCGGCGAATGGTTGAACGAGAACACCATCACAGGAATGGCCAACCACAGGGTGTGCAGGAAGGCCGAGGCCGGCGGCACCTCTGTGGCGCTGTCGAGAATGCCACCGGTCCAGTGCGGCACCAGGTACAGGCCCAGCAACGCCAGCGCAACGATGAACGGGTAGACCAGCAGGCTCATGACCTTGACCGTGGCCTGCTCCCCGCAGCGCACGATGGCCAGCAGGCCGAGGATCAGCACGAATGACAGGATTGCCCGTGGCGGCGGCTGCATGTGCAGCTGGTGTTCCATGAAGCTGGACACGGTGTTGGTCAGCGCCACGCTGTAGATAAGCAGAATCGGGAAGATGGCGAAGAAGTACAGCACGGTGATCGAGGCACCGGCGGTGATGCCGAAATGCTCCTTGACCACTTCGGTGATGTCGCTGCCATCGCGCCCGGAAAGGACGAAACGGGTCAGCCCGCGATGGGCGAAATAGGTCATCGGGAAGGCCAGCACGGCCAGGATCAACAGCGGCCAGAAGCCGCCAAGGCCGGCGTTGATCGGCAGGAACAGTGTCCCGGCGCCGATGGCTGTGCCGAACAGGCCCAGCATCCAGGTGGTGTCGTGACGCGCCCAAGTGCCGAGGGCGGCGGGGGTCGATTCTGCAAAGCGTTGTTCAACGCTTGGGGCCTGCTCATTCATTCCGGGTGAAGCTCCACTCGCAAGACTGCAACAGGCTGAGAATGGCGAAATAGACGTTTCGCCCAACTCAACCGGAAAAGAGGGGCGCGATTGTGCACGGAAAGGTTGCACTTGCGAAGCCCTTTTCCGAGGAGCGGTTGCACTTGTCTTTACAAGTGGAAGGCATTGCTGGTGTCGTTCGGTGGAATGTCGCGGCCTGGGGGCCTGTGGGAGCGGCCCGTGAGAGCGGCCTTGCGTCGCGAAAGGGCCGCAAAGCGCCCCCAGCAATGTCAGCGGCAAAGCTGCAATCGTGGGGGCGCTCCGCCCCCCTTTCGCGACGCAAGGCCGCTCCCACAAAGTCCAACCGCGCCCCACAGGAGGGGCCGCAGCTGGCCCCTTGGCGAGTTACTTCTGAACGGCAGCGAACGCTTCGGCAACCCGTTGCAGGTTGGCCGGGCGCAGGCCGGACATGCACACACGGCCGCTGTCGATCAGGTACACGCCGAACTCGTCACGCAGGCGACGTACCTGCTCGACGCTAAAGCCGGTGTAGCTGAACATGCCGCGCTGGCGCAGGAAGAACTGGAAGTCCTGGCCCGGCAGCAGCACGGCCAGGGCATCGACCAACGCCTGGCGCATGTCGAGGATACGCTTGCGCATCACTTCGACTTCTTCGGCCCACTGGGCATTCAGGCCAGCATCGCTCAGTACGCCAGCAACCAGCTGGGCGCCGAAGTTGGGCGGGCTGGAGTAGTTGCGGCGCACGGTGGCCTTCAGCTGGCCAAGCACGCTCTGGGCAGTGGCCTCGTCATCGCACACCACCGACAGGCCGCCCACCCGCTCGCCATACAGCGAGAAGATTTTCGAGAAGGAGTTGCTGACCAGGCACGGCACGCCGGCACGGGCCATTTCGCGGATAGCGTAGGCGTCTTCTACCAAGCCTTCGGCGAAGCCTTGATAAGCGATGTCGAGGAACGGGATCAGCTGGCGCGCCTTGACCACTTCGACCACTTGTTGCCACTGGTGCTGCTGCAGATCGGCACCGGTAGGGTTGTGGCAGCACGGGTGCAGCAGCACCACGCTGTTGGCCGGCAGGCTCTGCAAGGTGGCCAGCATGCCGTCGAAGTCCACGCCACGGGTGGCCTGGTCGAAGTACGGGTAGGTGTGCACCTTGAAGCCTGCACCTTCGAAGATGGCGCGGTGGTTGTCCCAGGTCGGGTTGCTGACCCAGACTTCGGACTGCGGGAAGTAGCGCTTGAGGAAGTCGGCACCAACCTTCAGGGCGCCGGAGCCACCCACGGTCTGTACGGTGGCCACCCGGCCGCCGGTCACGGCCGGGTGATCAGCACCGAACAGCAGCGCCTGGATGGCTTGGCGGTAGCTGGCCAGGCCTTCCATCGGCAGGTACAGGGAGGCTTCGTGGTCCTGACCGGCAATGCGTTTTTCCACCGCATCCACCGCCGCCAGTTGCGGCACCACGCCAGCCTCATCGTAGTACAGGCCAATACTCAGGTTGACCTTGTCGGCGCGCGGGTCGGCCTTGAAGGTTTCCATCAACGAGAGGATCGGGTCGCCGGCATAGGCATCGACATGTTTGAACACAGCGTGCAGCTCCTTGGATCAGGACGGTACGGAAAGTCAGCCCTGAGCATACCCGCAGAGCGGGCTCAGGAACATCCACTATTGTGCAAGGTTGTCTATGCAACATTGCATGGCTGGAAATTCGTGCTGGATTCTTCGCGGGTAAACCCGCTCCTACGGGTTCAGCGCACAGCCTGGGAACAGCTCAGGCACCTGTGGGTTTACCCGCGAAGGAGCCAGATCAGCCAAGCAGCTCTTTCAGGCCTTGCAACTCCTGCTCGGTCACCGCCACCCCCTCCTCCTCGGCCACCTCGCGCTCACGGTAGCGCCGCTCGCCCGGCATGCGCGTCAGCCCCACCGCCTGCATGTGCTCCACCAGCTCGCGGCTGCGCTGGGCAAAGCGCTCGCCCTCGGCCTTGCCTGGGTCGATGACGATGATCAACTGCCCGGTCCATGGCGTTTTCGCCCCCGGATGCCCGGACCAATCGAACTCCCAGGAGAAATGACCGCCGGTCAGCGCCGCCGCCAGCAGCTCGACCATCATCGACAACGCCGAGCCCTTGTGCCCGCCAAATGGCAGCAGGGCGCCGCCTTCCAGGATCGCCTTCGGGTCGGTGGTCGGCTGGCCATCGGCATCCACCCCCATGCCCTCCGGCAATTGCTGGCCGGCGCGCGCGGCAATCTGCACATCGCCATGGGCCATGGCACTGGTGGCCATGTCGAAAACGATCGGGTCATGCTCGGCGCAAGGCGCAGCAAAAGCGATGGGGTTGGTACCGAACAGCGGCTTGCGCGCACCATGCGGCACCACGCAGGTCATGCTGTTGACCACGCTAAGGGCTACCAGGCCCTCTTCGGCGAACGGCTCGACATCCGGCCATAGCGCGGCGAAGTGGTGCGAGTTGTGGATCGCCAGCACGGCAATGCCTGCGTTGCGCGCCTTCGCCACCAACAGCTCACGGGCCGCCGCCAGTGCTGGCTGGGCAAAACCGCCCGCAGCATCGACACGCACATAGCCGGCGGCCACGTCGCTGACCTGTGGCGTGGCCTGGCCATCGACCCAGCCGCTGGCCAAGGTCGAGACATAACCGGGCATGCGGAACACCCCATGGCTATGGGCGCCATCACGCTGGGCGCTGGCGCAGTTGTGGGCCAGCACCCGGGCCACGGCCTCGCTGCACCCATGGCGCTGGAAAATGGCCTGCAACAGGCTTTGCAGCTCGGTAAAAGGCACGCGCACAACGGTGCTGGTGGAAGGTGCGGACATCTGAAGCTCCTTGTTGATTTTGGAATGGCTACAGCGTTGCAACGACAAAAACTTTCCTTCATGTGACAGCAATCTGTCAAATGTTGACTTGATGACAGAAAACATTCATTTTCTTCCCAAGCCTCACTCCTGGAGCCGCAGCATGAGCCAACTGATCAAGCAACGCCTGGAAAACAGCCTCGAAGGGGCCGCTGCCTCGGGTCGCAAGATCGCCACCTACATGCTTGCCAACCTGCACGAACTGCCGTTCCAGACCTCGGCCAGCATTGCCGCCAAGCTGGGCGTCAGCGAATCCAGCGTCGGGCGCTACTGTCGCTCACTGGGTTATGCCCACCTCAAGGCGCTTAAGCAAGACCTGCAGAACGATCTGGGCGATGGCCCGTGGCTGGTAGGCGATCGTCTGCAAGATTACCGCCAGAACCAGGACGCCAGCGACAACGCCGGCAGCCTGGAGCTGGAAATCGCCGCCCTGGTGCGCGTACACGAATACCGCCAGAGCCCCGCCTGGCACACCGTGGCGCAACGCGTGGCGAGCACACCGCGGGTGTTCATCGCCGGTTTCCAGACCGAGCGCGGCATCGCCATGTGCATGAGCCACCTGCTGCAATACCTGCGCGATGGTGTGCAACTGGTGGACATCAGCGCCGGGCACTTCGGCGAAGTGCTGCTGGGCCGCGCCGAAGACAGCGCCCTGGTGGTGTTCGAGGCGCGCCGTTATTCCCGCCATGCCCTGATGCTGTGCCAGAAGGCGCGCGAGGCTGGCATTGCGGTCACCTTGGTGACCGACACCTTCTGTGACTGGGCGGATGCCAATGCCGACGAGGTGTTCCGCATCCCCACCGAATTCAACCTGTTCTGGGAATCCACCTCGACGATGCTGTCGTGGGTGCATCTGATGGTCAACGAGGTCTGCAAGAAGCTCGGACCGGATGTTGAAAAACGCTTGGAAGCAACTGCCGCTCTACATAACGAATTCGTCGGCTACACCTCGTGGTCGACGGGCAAACAACAATAGCAAGAGTGCAATGAGGTGCGAGATGAACAAGTCCATGGCCTTGCTGGGTGCGTGCGCCCTGCTGCTGGCGGGTGCCGCCAGCGCTGAAACCCTGCGGTTCGCCACCGAGGGTGCCTACCCGCCCTTCAACTATGTAGACGCCGATAACAAGCTGCATGGCTTCGATGTCGACATCACCCATGCCCTGTGCGAACAGATGAAAGTCGAATGCACGCTGGTGGCGCAGGACTGGGAAGGCATCATCCCCGCCCTGATGGCGCGCAAGTATGACGCGATAGTGGCATCGATGATCGACACCGAAGAGCGACGCAAGAAGATCGCCTTCACCGAGCACTACTACCGCACGCCCCTGACCGTGGCGGTTGCCAAGGACAGCAAGATCGACAGCGCCCAGACCGACTTTGTCGGCTACACCGTCGGTGCGCAGTCTTCCTCTACCCAGGCCATCTACGCCGAAGACGTGTACGGCAAGGCCGGTGCCGACGTGAAACTGTACCCGACCATGGACGAAGCCAACGCAGACCTGGCGGCCGGCCGCCTGGACGGCGTGATTGCCGACAAATTCCCGCTGCACGAGTGGATGAACAAGAACGGCGGGGATTGCTGCAAGATCCTTGGCGACGTGGCCGACACCAAGGCCGATGCCGCGATCGCTGTGCGCAAGGACGACGAAGCCCTGCGCCAGCGCCTGAATACCGCGCTGCAACAGATCGTGGCCAACGGCACCTACCAGAAGATCGCCAGCAAGTACTTTGCTTTCGATATCTACAACTGATCTTCAGGAAGTTGTGCGCCCCCCCTGTGGGAGCGGCCTTGCGTCGCGACAGGGCCGCGTAGCGGCCCCGGCAATCTCTGCAGTTGCATAAACCCTGGGCCGCTACGCAGCCCGTTCGCGACGCAAGGCCGCTCCCACAAGGCCGCATAACCTGCCCAAGAGGTTCGTCATGCTCGATCAATTGTCCTTGCTGTCTTTCGCCAGCGGAGGCTGGGGCCAGGCGCTGCTGGCCGGCGCGCTGGTTACCGTTTCCCTGGCCTTGGCATGCCTGCCCATCGGCCTGCCACTGGGCCTGGTGGTCGCCCTGGCGGCGCGCTCACGCAAACGCCTGCCACGGGCCTGGGCCACCACTTTTTCCACTGTCTTCCGCGGCCTGCCCGAGCTGCTGACGTTGCTGATCATCTATTACGGCTGCCAGATCGCCGCGCAGAAGATCCTCGCCGCCATGGGCTACCAAGGTGAGTTCCTCATCAACACCTTCCTCGCCGCGATGATCGCCTTCAGCCTGGTGTTCGCCGCGTTTTCCAGCGAGATCTGGCTGGCCGCCTTCAAGACCCTGCCCAAGGGCCAGCTGGAAGCCTGCTCGGCGCTTGGGCTTAGCAAGCGCACCGGTTTCTTCAAGGTGTTGCTGCCGCAACTGACCCGCATCGCCCTGCCCGGCTTGTCCAACAACTGGCTGTCGCTGCTCAAGGACACCTCGCTGGTGTCGACCATCTCGCTGGTCGACCTGATGCGCCAGACCAACCTGGCGGTCAGCGTAACCAAGGAGCCGATGTTCTTCTACGGCGTCGCCTGCCTGGGCTACCTGCTGTTCGCGGCACTGTCCGGGCGCGTGTTCGCCTACATCGAACGGCGCAGCAACCGCCACCTGCAAGGAGCACGCGCATGAGCTTCGATCAACTGCTGGCAATGGTGCTTGACCCCGACCTGCTGGAACGCTACGGCCCGCGCTTCATTGACGGCCTGCTGGTAACCGCCAAGCTGGTGGCGATTTCCTTCAGCCTGGGTGCTGTGCTCGGCCTTCTGCTGGCCCTTGCCCGCCTGTCTCGCAGCCTGGTACTGCAGCGCATGGCAGCCGGCTACGTGTACTTCTTCCGCGGCTCGCCGCTGCTGGCGCAATTGTTCCTGCTGTATTACGGCCTGGGTTCGCTCAAGGGCTTCTGGCAGGACGTCGGCCTGTGGTGGTTCTTCCGGGATGCGTGGTTTTGCACCTTGCTGGCGTTCACCCTGAACACTGCCGCCTATCAGGCCGAGATCTTCCGCGGCAGCCTGATGGCGGTTGCGCCTGGCCAGCATGAAGCGGCGCGGGCGCTGAACCTGAAGCGCTCGACCACGTTCTTCAAGGTGATATTGCCGCAGTCGCTGCTGGTGGCCATTGGCCCGTTGGGCAACGAACTGATCCTGATGATCAAGGCCAGCGCGATCGCCTCGCTGGTGACGATCTACGACCTGATGGGCGTGACCAAACTGGCCTTCTCGCGCAGTTTCGACTTCCAGATCTACCTGTGGGCCGCCGTGCTCTACCTGGTGATCGTCGAACTGGTGCGGCGCCTGTTGAAACACCTGGAAGCCCGCCTGGGCCGCCACCTGAACTGACCGAAGGATACGTTTCATGCATTGCCAGACCCTTGTCCTCGGCGCCGGCATCGTCGGCGTCAGCACCGCGCTGCACCTGCAGGCACGCGGGCGCCAGGTAATTCTGATCGACCGCGACGAACCGGGCAGCGGCACCAGCCACGGTAACGCCGGGCTGATCGAGCGCTCCAGTGTCATCCCCTATGCCTTCCCGCGGAAACTCGGCGCACTGCTGCGCTACGGCCTGAACCGCCAGCCCGATGTGCGCTACAGCCTGGCGCACCTGCCCAAGGCCGCACCGTGGCTGTGGCGTTACTGGCGCCAGTCGGCACCCGGGCGCCTGGCCGGCGCCGCCGCCGATATGTTGCCGCTGGTGCAGCGCTGTGTCGACGAGCATGACGCGCTGATCGCTGCCGCCGGCCTGGAGGGCCTAGTGCAAGCCAAAGGCTGGATCGAAGTGTTCCGCGACCCCGCGCTGTTCGAGCAGGCAAAAACCGATGCCAAGGGCCTGAGCCGCTACGGCTTGCGGTTCGAAATCCTTGAATGCGGGCAGCTGCAGGCACGTGAACATCAGCTGGACGCCACCGTGGTCGGTGGCATCCACTGGCTCGACCCGAAAACCGTGAACAACCCCGGCGCGCTCACCCGTGGCTATGCGGCGCTGTTCCTGCAGCGCGGCGGGCAGTTCGTGCATGGCGATGCGCGCAGCCTGCGCCAGGCCAATGGCCAATGGCGGGTAGAGAGCCAGCGTGGCCCGATCACTGCCGACGAGGTGGTGGCCTGCCTTGGGCCTCAGTCAGCCGACCTGTTCAGCGGCCTGGGCTACCAGATCCCGCTGGCCATCAAGCGGGGCTACCACATGCACTACAGCACCCGTGACGGCGCTCAGCTGGAGCACTCGATCTGCGACACCCAAGGCGGCTATGTACTGGCGCCGATGGCGCGCGGCGTGCGCCTGACCACCGGCATCGAGTTCGACGCAGCCAGTGCGCCTGGCAATCAGATTCAGCTGGGTCGCTGCGAGGCCTTGGCGCGCAAGCTGTTCCCGGCCCTCGGCGAACGGCTGGACGACACACCATGGCTGGGCCGCCGCCCCTGCCTGCCCGACATGCGCCCGGTGATCGGGCCGGCGCCGCGCCACCCAGGGCTGTGGTTCAACTTCGGTCACGCCCATCACGGCCTCACGCTGGGCCCGGTCTGCGGTCGGCTGCTGGCCGAGCTGCTCACTGGCGAGCCCCCCTTCACCGACCCCGCGCCTTACAGCGCGACCCGTTTCGACTGAACCCACGCGGGAGAACAACAAGATGACCGCACCACTGAGCCTTGCCACCCTTGCCCCCGAACCCGACCCGCGTTCGGTGCTGATACGCATCGAAGGCCTGAACAAGCACTATGGCGCGTTCCACGTGCTGCGTGACATCGACCTGCAGGTGCGCGAAGGCGAACGCATCGTGCTGTGCGGGCCGTCCGGCTCGGGCAAGTCGACCCTGATCCGTTGCATCAACCGCCTGGAAATCGCCCAGCAGGGCAGCATCCAGGTGGACGGCATCGACCTGGCGGCCACCACGCGCGAGGCCGCACAGGTACGCAGCGACATCGGCATGGTGTTCCAGCACTTCAACCTGTTCCCGCACATGAGCGTGCTCGACAACTGCCTGCTGGCCCCCACCAGCGTGCGCGGGCTGTCACGCAAGGACGCCGAGGAGCGGGCACGCATGTACCTGAGCAAGGTCGGCATCGAAAGCCAGGCGCACAAGTACCCCAGCCAGCTGTCCGGCGGCCAGCAGCAGCGCGTGGCAATCGCCCGGGCGCTGTGCATGAAGCCGCGGATCATGCTGTTCGACGAGCCCACTTCGGCGCTGGACCCGGAAATGGTCGCCGAGGTGCTGGACGTGCTGGTGCAGTTGGCTGGCACGGGCATGACCATGCTGTGCGTCACCCATGAAATGGGCTTTGCCCGGCAGGTCGCCGAGCGGGTGCTGTTCCTTGAGGGAGGGCAGATCATCGAGGACAGCCCGCCACAGGTGTTCTTCAACCAGCCGCGCACCGAGCGGGCCAAGGCGTTCCTGGCGCAGATACTGCACTGATTGAAGACCTGTCACTGGACTTTGTGGGAGCGGCCTTGCGTCGCGAGAGGGCTGCGCAGCAGCCCCGGCAATCTATGCACAGTGCTGAAATCCGAGGGGCCGCTTTGCGGCCCTTTCGCAACACAAGGCCGCACACATGGACCAAGGTGATTTCAAGCGACCTAATCATTGCGCCGCTGCAATGACCCAACTGCATCGTTAAATATTATTGACCGCAGCCCCTGCCAAACCCACGCCGCCACAGGCCCGCATCGGTTTCAGCCCCCAGAAAACGGCGTATCCCCCGCGTTAAAGCCCGCTTCCGTCGTTTGACATATCGAACGGCTCTGGCAAGCTATCTACAAGCCCCGACCGGAATCGTCGCCTCTGACGAGCCGGCAGTGCTCGGGGCTACAGGCAGCACCCAAGGCCCCGCGCCGTGCGCCTGCACAACAACGACAGGTCGAACCTGTCCCAAGGTGACATATGTCCAACAGCAACATTGGCAACAAGCAACCTTCCCTGCGCAAACCCGTCGTCCTGATGACCATGGGCAGCCAAGAGCGCAAAGGCCATGACTACCAGGTCATGACCCACAAATACATTACCCCGCTGGTCGAGTTCTCCGATTGCGTCCCGGTGTTGGTGCCTACCTGCTGCGGCACTGACGACCTCGAGACCTACCTGGACATGGCCGACGGCGTTTACCTGACTGGCGCTGGCAGCAACATCGACCCGGCCCTGTATGGCCAGGAAAACCAGACCCCAGGCAAAGGCCAGGACCAGAACCGCGACCTGTTCGACATTCCGCTGGTCAAGGCGGCGATCAAGCGTGGCCTGCCCATTTTCGGCATCTGCCGCGGCATGCAAGAAATCAACGTGGCCCTGGGTGGCGACATTTACCAGAAGGTGTATGCCGAACCTGGGTTCAATGACCACCGGGAAAACCCGGAAGACCCGGTCGAAGTGCAGTACGCCCAGGTGCATGGGGTGAAGATCCAGCCGGGCAGCTGGCTGCACGACACCCTGGGTACCGACGAGATTCGCGTCAACTCGCTGCATGGCCAAGGCCTGCACAAGCTCGGCGCCGGTATTGAAGCGATCGCCCGTGCCGAAGATGGCCTGGTCGAAGCGATTCATGCGCCAAGCATTTCGCCGTTCTTGTTCGCGGTGCAGTGGCACCCTGAATGGCAGGCGGCGAAGAACCCTGACTCGATAAAGATCTTCCAGGCTTTCGGCGATGCTTGCCGGGCCCAGGTACGCAAGGCGCAAATCAAGCGCCAGCACGCGGCCTGACCTTCAGTTTCCTCTGCTTTGATCGCGGGGCGGCGCAAGGCCGCCCCCGTTTCCCCGGTCACCCTCTGCTGGTCCCAGAACACTTCCCGTGGAATCGGGCGGC